>NZ_JBEHGL010000001.1:0-218230 GCF_040225085.1 Streptococcus jiangjianxini
TAACATTCTCTGCAGCCGATAATTCATCTCTCAAATCACGACTAGTTTCTCCCGATGAGGAATCAGCCATCATAGACGTGGTCTTTGTACCATTAGTTGGCTGTGGTGTAACATTCTCAGAACCACTCGTCGTTTCGCCAACAACTACCTCATTAACTGGTACAGCCTCCTCTGCTAAAACACCTGGTGCAAGGAAAAGACTAGCAGTGGCAACACCAGCAACAACCCACTGCTTTTTAGCCTTATACATCTTCTTTTTCATGATTTAATCTCCTAAGCTAAAACATTTTGAAAATTAGTATAGCAAACGTTTTTTTAATTTGTCAAGTTATTCTAAGAATTGTTCACAACGCTAACTGTCAAGTCGAAATAGAGCTGTGAGACAATTTCCAAGAGAACCTACTTTTAAAGCGTGGCTGAATAGACTGGGTGATCCCTATGCCATAGAATATTATTATTGTACAAAAAATGAATCAGAAGCAGTACGATTTAAATATATCAGTGATCTAGCATATTCACTAAATTTTCGTGAAAAATTACCTTATTACAATACTTTCTTAAATCATTCTTTACTCTGATCTTGTTTCAAAAGACTATAATTATTTCATCCGCCTTATCTGAGACTAAAATTGAAGCAAGCAACAACTTCCCCAGAGGTATCAAACGTCAAGCTCTTGATTTTCAAAACTTCAAAAACTTTAGAAGTAAGATACTTATCGCTTTAAACCTAAACAAGAGAAAACCAATCTGATTCTCTCTCGTGCTTAGTGAAAAGGAGCTACTATAGTTGACAATGAGCCCAAAAAAGCTGTCTCAAATTATGGAGCAGCAATCAATAGTTTGTAAGGGTTACCCCATCTTGGGTCGCCCTCTTACTGTACCCTATTTTCACTAGGGGTAACATAAGGGACAGCAAATTCTAAAAAAAAGCACCTTGGGATGTCATCCCACGGTGCTTAATATCAAGGCTTTGCGCCCTTAATCTCGTAAAGAGATTATTTTTTTAAGTTGTAGAAAGATTTAAGACCTTTGTATTCCGCAACTTCACCAAGTTGATCTTCAATACGAAGCAATTGGTTGTATTTAGCAATACGGTCTGTACGTGACAATGAACCAGTTTTAATTTGACCAGCGTTAGTAGCTACAGCGATGTCAGCGATTGTTGAATCTTCAGTTTCACCTGAACGGTGTGATACAACTGCAGTATATCCAGCTTCTTTAGCCATTTCGATAGCTTCAAAAGTTTCAGTCAAAGTACCGATTTGGTTAACTTTGATGAGGATTGAGTTAGCAGCTTCTTCTTTAATACCGCGTGCAAGATAGTCAGTGTTTGTAACGAAGAAGTCGTCACCAACAAGCTGTACACGTCCACCTAGACGTTCAGTAAGAGCTTTCCAACCATCCCAGTCATTTTCATCCATACCATCTTCAATTGTGATGATTGGGTATTTGTTCACCAATTCTTCAAGGTAATCGATTTGCTCTGCTGAAGTACGTTTAGCAGCACCTTCACCTTCGAATTTAGTGTAGTCGTAAATTCCATTTTCGTAGAATTCAGATGATGCACAGTCGAAACCAATCATGATTCCATTTTCACCAGCTTCATAGCCAGCAGCTTCGATAGCTTTAAGAATAGTTTCTACACCATCTTCAGTTCCTTCAAATTTAGGAGCAAATCCACCTTCGTCACCAACAGCAGTAACAAGTCCGCGTTCTTTAAGGATTTTCTTAAGAGCGTGGAATACTTCAGCACCCCAACGGAGAGCTTCTTTAAATGTTGGAGCTCCAACAGGTACGATCATGAACTCTTGGAATGCGATAGGAGCATCTGAGTGTGATCCCCCATTGATGATGTTCATCATTGGAGTTGGAAGAACTTTAGTATTGAATCCACCAAGGTAGCTGTAAAGTGGGATTTCAAGGTAATCTGCAGCTGCACGTGCAACAGCGATAGAAACACCAAGAATTGCGTTAGCACCAAGTTTACCTTTGTTTGGAGTACCGTCAAGAGCGATCATCGCACGGTCAATAGCTTGTTGGTCGCGTACATCATAACCAATAAGCTCTTCTGCGATAACGTTATTTACGTTGTCAACAGCTTTTTGAGTACCAAGACCAAGGTAACGAGATTTATCCCCATCACGGAGTTCAACAGCTTCGTGTTCACCAGTTGAAGCTCCTGAAGGAACCATACCACGTCCGAAAGCACCTGATTCAGTGTATACTTCTACTTCAAGTGTTGGGTTACCGCGTGAGTCAAGGACTTCGCGAGCGTAAACATCAGTAATAATTGACATTATAATACTCTCCTTATGAGTTTAAATATTTTACATGTTAATAATACCACAATGAAAGACTTTCTTCAAATCAAAAGACAATCTTTTCAGAAAAATTGAAAATTATAGTACAATAAACTTAGACACAAAAACATAAGGAAGAAAACAATGACAGATGTTAACCAAAAAATCATGGAACGATCAGCGGGCAATCTAGTACTCAATCCAGATGAGCAACGCTATTACCTTGGTACTTTTGAAGAAAGAGTCCTTGCTACTATATTCATTGAAGATGTCTCCGCTAAAAATATACTTTCACTTTTCAAGACTGCTTTAGACAAAGAAATTAAAGATGAAAAAAGTGTTAAAGTCAAAATTTCATCTCAAATAAGTGAAGAAGATCAGATGATTTTTTTGAAAACTGCTAAAGAAAAAAACTTATCAGCCACTATTATAGAAGAAAAAATAACTACTTCTCCTTTTGGTGTTGTCATATATACTGACCATGCTGTTAATCGTCAAGAAACCAATCTATTAACACTTTTTGACTCATCAGTGACAGCAAAAAACTCCAAAGATTCTAAGTCAAAAAAAAGTATCTTTAAACGTATTTTTGGCAAATAAGAAATTTTTTCTAAAAACTAATAAAGCCCTGTAGAAAGGAAAAAACATGGAATTTTGGGATGCCTATGATGAAACTGTAACAAAAACTGGTCAGATACTAACTAGGGGGCAGATCATTCCCGACGGTCTCTTTCACCTGGTTGTTGAATGCATCATTCAATCGACAAATGGTAGTATTCTTTTTATGAAACGTGATTCTGATAAACCTACATACCCTAATTACTATGAAGCAAGTGCTGGAGGGTCTGTTCTAAAGGGAGAGAATTCCCTGGAGGCTATCCGACGAGAAGTTATTGAAGAAACGGGCTTAGACCTTGACTTTTTTGACTTCATTGGCCAAAAAATCGAGCCTAAACAGTTTTCAATCTATCATAATTATCATGCTATCTATCAAGGAGAATTAGACGTTATTACTTTGCAAGCAGGAGAAACAACTGCCTATAAATGGGTTCCCTTAGAGGAGTTAGACATTTTTTGCGAGAAAAATCTTATCATTCCTAAACAAAAGGAACTTCTCGAACGTTTTATTAACACTGGAAAATGGACATTAGAAAAAACGAAGTAATCGATACTTCGTTTTTTGATTATAATAAAATTTCTTCGCGCGTTTTTTCATAAGAATTTACAAAGCGGTCTGTCACACCTGGTTCAACTGTCTCTAAGGCATAAGAAATTTCTTCAAAAGAACCCTGATAATCATAATCCTGCTCGAAAAGTTTTAAGGAATGTTCAAAGCTACTTTGAACACCTGGTTCAAAACTACGGTAACGATTTGAGTATTGGAGCAACTGTTCTGTTAGGGCTGCATTTTGAACGACACGATAAGTTGTGTCTTCCAGCATATCCAACGAAGCTGTTGCGGATTCAGTCATACGCGCAACCGTTTCAACATGGATGCGACCACGGCTCAACTCTTCCATCAAGGCTTCTAACTGCGCACTTGCTGTGAAGAAAACACTCAAAAATTCTTGAGGAATCCCTGGTAAATGACGTTTTTCCATATAACGTTTAATCATATGAAGCTTATTAATATAGTAATCTAACTTTTCACGTGCTGTTGCTTCTGTGCGTTCTACCGATTCTAATTCTTCAGCAACTTCTAATTGAGAATTTTCAATACGTGCTAATGTTTTTAAAGCTTCTTCTAAACGCCCCTCAAGCAATGAAAAAGGTTGCTCTTGATCTTCAAGATTGATAATATCAGGCAAAATTTTCTCTTCGATAGTATCAAGTTCTTCTGAAAAATGACGAATATTGACGCTTTGGCCATCATTTAAGATATATTTTTTAGATAGACGATTTAATTCATTATTAAGCTGTACATTGTTAGCTTTGGCATGAGCCAAATAATCAGGAATAATCTTACTATTTTTCACAACTTTTCCGTGAGCTTCAATTTCACGTTCAAAGATATCATAAAGTTGATTAATACGTTCTTGAATATCCTCATTATCTTCATTGGCCTGATCAAGATCTAAGCTAATTAATCCATTTGATGTTGATCGAATAGAGTCTCGAATATTTTGGAAACGAATTTCGATATTTTTTTCTTTAAAGTGGTAATTCTCTTCAAGAAGTCTTGCATAACCATTCTCTAAATCATCCAACTGATCAGGAAAATCGTCTTCAAGTTTAGTAACGATAGCAGGAATTTTTTCAGAAATCTGCCCCAAAGCAATTGTATGTTCTTCTGCTTTTTCTAAAAGCGCTGCTGCTTCCACAGGATCGCCCGAAGAATTGAGTGTCACAAATTGCGAAAATTCTGTCTCGATATTTTTTAGTTGCTTTTCAATCTCCGGCATGGTTGCGCCATAATTATCACTATTTTCGTTAATCGAACGTTGCAACTCTTCATACAAGTCTAGTGCATGTTTGACACGGGCACTATTTTTTTCCTCTTGTGCTTTTAAAATATTAAGAGCTTCCCGGATAGCGGCAATATCTTCATGGATTAGTGATAATTGACTTTCAACTTTGTCAATCTCTGCTTTTGCTTTAAAGAAATGGAAGGTATCATTAAGATTTTCAGCATCAAACAATTGTTTCTCAATTTCTTTTAAAGAATTTGACGAAATATCATCCCATTTTTGCTGCCACTCTCTAAAATTTGCCTGACTTTGACCAATCAGATGAAGTGATTTCACTTCTTCGATTTCACTGACAACTGGTAATTTTTCAATTTCTGTTTTTTCTTGAACGAGTTTCGCAATTAACGAATCGTTTCTCTTTCGTATTAACACGGCGATAAGATAGGCGACAATCACTAATACAACGATTGCTACTATCACTAATACTATTCCGCTCGACATGTATTTCTCCTTAGTAGTCTTCCTTTTATAAGCATTTTAGCATAACGATTATATCATACTTAAAAGCTCTCTGCACCTCTTTTTTACTAGGGCATAACCTAGATATCAAGCGTACTGTAAACAGCATTTTCTTCGATAAACTCACGACGTGGCTCGACACGATCGCCCATTAGCATATCAAAAATCTTATCTGCTTCTGCAGCATCATCAACTGAGACTTGTGCCATGAGACGATTTTCAGGGTCCATTGTTGTCTCCCAAAGTTGATGGTCATCCATCTCACCGAGACCTTTGTAACGTTGAACAGAAGGCTTTGAGCGTCCTTGACTATATTCAGCTAACGCCTGTTTCAATTCTTCTTCCTGATTAACGCCTGGTTGAATGTAAGCCTTGATATCACTACCAACTTTTACACCGTAAATTGGCGGTTGAGCAATATAAACATATCCTGCTTCCAATACTGGACGCATAAAGCGATATATCAAAGTTAATAATAAAGTCCGAATATGGGCTCCGTCCACATCTGCGTCAGTCATGATGACCAATTTGTGGTAACGAGCTTTTGAAACATCAAATTCTGCACCAAAACCAGTTCCCATAGCTGTAAAAAGACTTCGAATTTCTTCGTTAGCTAAAATTTTATCCATCGTTGCTTTTTCAACATTGAGAATTTTACCACGGATTGGTAAGATAGCTTGAAATTCACGATTTCGACCAGATTTAGCAGAACCACCAGCGGAATCTCCCTCAACAATAAAAAGTTCATTTTGACTAGCGTTATTGGAAGAACAGTCTGCTAACTTACCAGGCAAGTTAGAAATCTCCAAACCAGATTTTTTACGAGTTACTTCACGCGCACGTTTTGCTGCAATACGAGCCTTAGACGCTAAAATTCCCTTTTCCACAATTTTGCGAGCAACTTGTGGGTTTTCTAGCAAGAAACGGTTAAAAGCTTCACTGAAGAGACGGTTAGTGATTTTGACCACTTCAGAGTTCCCAAGTTTTGTCTTGGTTTGACCTTCAAACTGTGGATTGGGATGTTTAACAGAAATGATAGCTGTCAATCCTTCACGAACATCATCTCCAGTCAAATTATCGTCTTTTTCTTTAAGAATATTATTATGGCGTGCATAATCGTTAATAACACGCGTCAAAGCTGTCCGGAAACCTTGCTCATGTGTTCCGCCTTCATGGGTATGAATATTGTTGGCAAAGCTCATGATTGTTTCGTGGTATGACGTTGTGTATTGCATAGCGACTTCAACAGTGATACCATCCATTTTTCCATCAGTAAAGATTGGTGTATCAAAAATGGTCTCTTTGTTCTCGTTGATATATTCTACATAGCTCGAAATACCACCTTCATAATGGTATTCCTTACTTGTTTCCATACCTTCACGTTTATCTGTGATAGAAATACGTAAACCTTTGTTCAAAAAGGCTAACTCTTGAACACGTTTCGCTAATTTCGCATAATCAAATTCGGTTGTTTCTGTAAAAATTGTTGGGTCTGGTGTAAAGTGAACAGTCGTTCCTTGTAAATCAGTTTCACCAATAACAGCCAAATCATCGACCACCACGCCACGACGGTATTCTTGATAATGGATTTGACCATTTTTATGAACTTTAACATCCAGTTGTTCAGATAAGGCATTAACAACAGATGATCCAACACCATGGAGACCACCAGAAACTTTATAGCCACCACCGCCAAATTTTCCACCCGCATGAAGAATTGTAAAGACTGTTTCAACAGCTGGACGGCCTGTTTTTTCTTGAATATCAACGGGAATACCACGGCCATCATCAACAACGGTAATGGAGTTATCTGGTTCGATAAAAACTTCGATATGACTAGCAAATCCTGCCAGGGCTTCGTCAATGGAATTATCCACAATTTCCCAAACAAGGTGATGAAGTCCTTCCTTTGATGTTGAACCAATATACATCCCTGGACGCATACGGACAGCTTCCAATCCTTCTAAAACTTGGATTTGACTAGCATCATATTCATTGGCTTTATTTTGCAAGTCTTTTAATTCTTCTGTCATTTGCTACTCTTTCTGTTAGTATGAATAAGTACTATTGCTTGTTTTACAACGGTTTTTTGCTCATCTTAAACGTGATATTAGAATAACCATAGACAAGCAACCATAGCTTATATTATATCATAATTCTTGCTATTTTACCGTGTTTTTAGCAAGAAAAAAGAAGCTAATAGGCTATCGCTTCTCAAAAATGTTTCTTGGTTTTTAAGTCTTAATTCTGGTAATTCTGAATTTCTTTCACATGAAGTCAACAATGATCAATTTGTAAGCTTACTGTATCGCTCTTCTCTCGCTTCTTCCTTGTGACGTTGATTTTGATAAGCCATCGACAAGACAAGACCAACACCGATCAAGTTAGAAATAAGTGAACTGCCTCCCTGTGAAATAAATGGTAATGGGATTCCTGTCAGTGGGAGAATACCGATTGCTGCTCCAATATTTTCAAAAATATGAAAGAGAATCATCATGATGAAGCCAGCAGAAATATAGGTATAAAATTGATTGTTAGACTCTAATGTAATGATAATCATACGGTAAATAAGTACTAAATAAAGTGCTAGAGTGACCGCTGCACCAAAAAAGCCAAAGTCTTCAGCAATGACAGTAAAAATCATGTCACTCTCTCTAACAGGTACTGATAATTCAAGGACACCAAACCCCTTGCCAAAGACACCTCCGCTTCCAATAGATAACATGCCTTGGGTTTGTTGATAAGCAATACTTGTTGCAAAATCAAATGGCTTTAACCAAGCAGAGATTCGGTTAATTTGATAGGTATCCATTCCCATGTGGTATAAGAATTCACGACCTGGTTCCCATAGAAAAACTAAGAGAAAAATCAACAAGGACGCCAAGGTAGTAAGAAAGACGCTTAAAACAATTTTCCAACTAACACCTGATAAAAAACTCATCCCAGCTAGAATAGATAAGAAGACCATGGCTGTTCCAAAATCTTTTTGCAAACCAAGCAAAATCAAAACTGGAATAGTAACCACTAAAAAGATAGTTAGTAATTGTAAATCATGTTTAATGGTTTGCTCTGGATAACGCTCATGAAACCACAAGGCTGATTCTGCCAATAGTAATATATAGGCAATTTTCATAAACTCTGAAGGTTGAAACAAGGTAGTATTACCAATTGTAATCCAGTTTTTGGCTCCAGTGGATTCGACTAGTGAGGGGCTATAAAAAAGCAATGGTAAAACCATCAGTCCTAATCCAAGCAAATATAAAAACGGGCTAATCTTCCAGAGAAACTCGGTGTTAAATAGCATGACAACAAAGGCAAACATCAATCCAATGATCACCCAAGCTCCCTGCTGCAACATGACTTGAGTAACCTTGTCGGGATAATCATTGCTTGTCGCAATATATATGGAAACAAAGCCAACTACTAATAATAACATAACGGGTATAATCAAGATAAAATCGACCCGTCTATTAAATGCGTGTTTCAAGTTTTAGTAAACCTCTTTTTACTTAAAGTGCTTTTCATTATATCACGAATTCTTAGTTTTGGAGCAAATTTATACAGAACAATTCTGATAAAAGTCACCTTTAAAATCTTAAAAATCAGCTAATGTGAAAGATGATAGGCCTTTTTAAAAATTCGTATCAAAAAAACCGACAGGGTCATTGCCGGTTCTATGCCATCACGTTACTTTCGTCCTTTTTTCATTTGACGTAACAATTGAAAAACTGGAATAAGTAAGGCGATTAGTTTAACAATATCCATCAATTTAAATGATTGACGCGTCTCTTTTGTTTTTAACGTATCTTTTTTTAGCATAAAACTTCCCTTCCTCCCACTTACTATCATAAGAGACCATGTCCTGCCGGACTTAATAAACAGTATCCAAAACATATTATAAAGGTGGATTACGGATTTTACAAGGAAAAACGTTTGATAAAAAAGTCAATTTAAATCACTTTTAAACTTTTTCTGCCCCTTTTTTGCCCCTTTTTATTTGCTACTGTTTTTGTATCTTTTGGATATATTTTTCTAAAATTTGAGCTTTTCTCATAGACATTCCCAAAATCTTATCAGGGTCATTTTTGTATCTATCTAAGAATTGAGTGGTTTGACCTGTGGCTTTACCAATTTCATAGGTAGTTAGACCACTATCTAAAAGTAGCCACTTAATTTTTTTTACTAGTTCTTCAATCATTTTATTTCCTCTTTAATTTAAAAATCTGTCTTGTCACAAAAGACAATATCAATAAACTAATCAATATTTTCATTTTTGTTGTCGAAAATGTTATAATATATACAAGGTGTTGGGGCATCTGCCCCACTACCTCTTACTTACTGAGTCGCTTGTGCTCTAGCACTTGTTTGTGCCAAAGCCTAGCTTCTCTGACCAAACCTAACAAGATAATCGGAATCGCAACTTCTTTGTTATCTGTTAGGTTTTTTATTATGTCTAACATTTTCTTCCTCCTTTCTTACTTTATGATTATATTATACAAATATTTTTGTATATTGTCAACAGTTTTTATCAATTTTTTCCAAACAAAAAAGCCCCCGCATCAGCGAGGGGATAAAAGAACTAAAAGTTAGAAATAACCCTAAGTAACTCATAGTTATAGTAAGGAATATTTCTTTTTACTGTATTATCCCTATCTAATAACCCGTTTTCAACAAGTTTGTCGAGCGATTTCTTTACCGTAGCAGGATGATATCCGGTTAGATCAGCCAGTTGCTTAGGTGTTGCAACAGGAAGACTAAAGGTACTTAACCAAACATCCTTTTGGGCTTGAGAATGGCATTTTTGTAATCCTGTTTTTGCATGATTATCTGCATTATTTATTTTTTTTAGAATGTTCCTTGCCATCTGTTCACTAGCATTTAGAAATAAGGTTAACCACGGAATCCAATCTGGTTCTTCTCCTCTAACAGCGTTTAAAGCATTATAGTATCTGATTCTTTCTTTCTCTAACTCCTCGCTAACAAAAAATACAGGATAATCGAGAAGGTTTTCTTTTACTGCCATCAAGGCAATCAAAATACGACCTAATCTACCGTTACCATCTAAAAATGGATGAATAGATTCAAACTGTGCATGAACGACTGCTATTCGCAACAAAGCATCACTGTCATAATTAACATACTCAGAGTCATTTTCCAAGTCTTGTGTCAAACTTGAATGAGATTCGCCATTGGCAAAAAACTCTAAATTAGTCATATACTCAGCAATTTCATTAGCCCCTATTGGTATATACGAAGCATGTTCGATCTTATCATCTGGACCTATAAAGTTTTGGATTTTTCTAAACTCTCCTCCGTTTGCAGTTGTACCTCTAGCTTCGTCTGACATCAAGGTTTTATGTAATTTTTTCAATAAGCGTGTACTTATAGCATCGCCCTCGCGAATAGCTTTAAAGCCTTCATCGATAGCTTCTTTATAATTGAAAACTTCTCTTTGTTGCCAATTTTTAGCACCGCTTCTAGTCGTCTCCATGATTTCATGGAAAGTTACCTGCGTCCCTTCAATTCTTGTTGACTGAACTGATTCATTGTAGGATAACAAACTTAAAATAGATGTATTGATAATCGAAGATGACAGGACAGCATCTAATTTACCGAGAACTTTATTAACTTCTGCTAACCTCTTGTAGAGCATTACAGCTTCTTTTTCTGTCAATTTTACAGGAAGTTTATCTATACCTTGAACAGCCATCTTCCATCTCCTTTAGTATATTTTTTTGAATTAAATGTATTATAATAGTTTATATTACATATTTCAATAAAAAATATAACAAAAACAAAAAAAGCCCTCGCATTTTGCGAGGGTTGTCCTAATTACGATTAATCTATTTTATTTAAACGTGCCATAAGGTGCTACATTGCGATTGCCTTGAGCAACTCCGCAAGCGATATAGCGACGCGCTCCAGTGCGTGAGACGTACGATACCCAGATATAGCCGTCAGCGACGTAGACACTGTCATAGTTAAGTGACATGCCTTTGCCGTACTGTGCTACAATTTTGCCTTTAACACTTGGTTTATCACGTACATTTAACAGTGATACATTGACTGTAAAGGTTGCTCGCTCGTCTTTGAGCTTGCCAGCAGGAGCGCTAGATGCTTTTGGTGCACTCGCATTGCTATACGGTGGACGAATCCAGCCGATGACTTTACCATCTGCTTGATTAAATCGTCTTGTCACATAGCGAGCAGGGCCACCGACGACAAGTGCATCGGCATTGCCATCGACATTTTGTTCGATGGTTTTTAGCGTATAACCATCACTATCTGCGATAACAAGCCCAGTATGACCGTATGGATGAGCATAGGTACGCATGACAAATAAATCACCCGCTTTAGGATTAACCCCAGGGGCATCATTAATCACGGTATAGCCTGCCTGTTTAGCGCTTGTTAGTAAGTCAATGGCATTGCCCCAGATGGACTTGCCAAAAAACTTACCTAAAATCCAGTTGGGGAGGTCGGCACACTGCCGGCCGTAGGCGAGGTCGTAATCCACGCCTACGCCTTGATTGGCGAGGTTTTTTGCCCAATTGACGACTTCGTTTACTGTTGTCATAAATGCCTCCTCTATTTAGGCTCGCGGTAAGACATTGCTCGTGAGCTGTCGTTTAAGCCAGTGGTGGTTGGGTCGTTAACAATACCTGTAATGGTTAGTAGCGCAAATACAGCATTGACAAAAACTAGTAACTTAGCGCCAAAATCATCGACCTCCAACGTATAGCCAAAGATAGCCGCAAAAGCTTGGACAACCAGCAAGGCGGCTGGAATGGCTGATAGCCAAAAGTTTTTATTTTTAAGTCGTAGTTTCCAATTGATTTCCATGACTGTCTCCTTTCTCAAATTCATCAATTCGGTTGTTCATTCGTACCATTTCTTTCTGAATGTCACCGACCGTGTGAGTAATTGTACTTAACTCCTCTGTTGTTTTTTCTAAGTGGTTCATTAAGCGCTCCTCACGCTTATTACTGTCAGTTTTTGACTGCTCGTGGAAATCCATTAGTTTCTTCTCTCGCTTGTCAGACGTTCGCACTAGATACCCAGCAGCGATTATGAAAAGAATGATAAAGAGGATTTCCCAAGTAAACTGACTTTCAGCAATGCGTCTTGCCTCTTCAAATGGCACTCATTAGCCCTCCTTTATTTAATTGTATATACTCACCAGCACCCGTTTTAGTAGAAAATGAGTTAGACATCCCAAGCACTGTGTAGATAGTACCAATCAAATAATCTGCACTTGTGTTATCTTTAGATATACAATTTGAGTGTCTAACCGTTCTTTTGGGGTTATCTACACTGCCATCACAATAGAAGCCATATCTGTTGTGATGACTATACACACTATCGAGGTGTATGATAGCTCCATAAGTCGGACTGCAACCGCCTTTTCCGTTGTAAGACCATTCTCCACGGACAATTGTTCCTGTGCACCCGTCGTGATGACTATTGCCGTCGTCAAAGTTGTAGTGACCTTCACAATCAATTAAATGAGTATCTCCAAATCCATGAAAATTAAAACCATCATTGCGGTTGTGGAACGCTTTACAAGATGTAAAAGTACCATTTGAATCATTACAAGAAATACCGTCACCTAAACCGCTTTTGCTTGCTTCAACTTTTGTCAAATCAAATTGTGTGATATTTCTTAATCTAACAGCACTAGCATTACCACCCTCAAAATTGATACCTGAAATGTCCAGATGGGCAATATTGCTAAACGCAGCTACAACCTCTTCTTCATCTAGTAATTTGTAAGTTTTACCTTCGACTGTTCCATCTGTCGCATTAACAAATATTTTTTGACCGTCATAATAAAATGACCCCTTTTGTGACTGGCAGTCCAATTTTGTCAAAACTGGAACAAGACGTTTGCTTGTGGCCATATTGCCTGTATCTTCCCATAGCGTAACATTATAGCCAATACTACGAGTTCCTCCATCTTTGACTGGTAACAACTTAGACACAAAAACACGATGTAATCGGCTATCTGTAGTTCCAGTATAGCTCATAGAATATAATCCATTGTCGGCTGATAGACTTAAAATATTGACATTTGATACTGAGACACCTTTAACATCAGGATGAGTGGCTACATTATAGCCACTTTCAGCAACCGCTCTAATTGTCAGACGTTTTCTATTAGACGCTGTGATTGGACCCTTATAAGTACCTGCCTTGACCAAAATAGTTTCAGCGCCTGATTCAAGAGCTTCCTGTATAGTCAAAAATGGACTACTAGCAGTCCCTATACCTTTTGATGTAGCTGTACCGTCGACGTATACTTCTTTTTGATTATCCCAAAAGTCGTTTGGAATACCACCTTTACCGACGAGAAATTTGTCGATCGTTAAAACATCCGATTGATTTCGATTATCAACACGAATTTCGAAAAGATCATCAGGTCGAGCGCCAACATCCATGTAATCATTTAGATTAAGATAATACACATCATCAGCTACAGATCCAGGCAAATCAAAAGGTGCTATAACGCTGTCCAGCCCACGTCTTATTCTTGCTGTGATTCTTTCTGGATGGCTAACACCATGCAAGGTGATATAGATATCCTTCGCTTTATTCATTGCGACAACAGGGAAGTAATAGCCGTTTGGGTCAACAGTAATTTTAGAGCCAGAAGTGTGTGATTGTGAGATATTATAACTATCTAGCAAATCAAGATTGGTTCTAACGAGATTGACATTAGCTATACGCTTGATAATATTGATATCTCCAGTAAGCATGCTATCCTCTTTTGATACTGGAATACCACCTTTACCGACGAGAAATTTGTCGATCGTTAAAACATCCGATTGATTTCGATTATCAACACGAATTTCTATAAATGCACCAGTTTCCGATGTAACTCCGAGATAATCATTTAAGTCAAGATAATGTGTCTTATCAGTAGTCGCCCCCTTTAAATCAAAAGTTTTGATAAGAGAACCGTCTGCCAATTTAATACCTACTTTTATGCGATTTGGGTAATTGGCATTATGTAATGTCAGGTAGACATCTTGAGCATCATCCAATCTGATTTTTGGAAAAAAGTATCCACCAGGTGCAATTGTGACGTTGTCATTTGAAAATGTCGTTGATTCGTATAATGTTCTAGTTCCCTCTGAGATTGTTAAAATCTTAAGATTAGATTGTACTTTTTTCACTTTATCTAATACACGCATTAAATAACTTCCTTTTTGATAATCTGCCAAAACTGCACTTTGATAAACCCCTCCATCTTGCCACACACTGCCATCCCAATAGTACCAATGACCATTTTCCGAAACAACAAAAACACCTTCTGCTCCGTTCGGAAAATTAGATTGTAACTCACCTAAAGTAGCCAATACTTTTTTTGGACTGCCTGAAACAATAGCATCTAATTTTGTAGTAGCTTTCTCGTCGATAGCTGACAAATGTTCTGCTAATGTCCCGAAGTAGCCCCTTGCCTTAGATACTTCTAGGTTGGCGTTGCCTTCTTTTGCGGATGTTAAGATATATCTCTCGAATAATTGAACCACCGCTTCCCTAAAGGCACGCCCGCTTCCTTTTGTTCGTAAAAATTCTTGTAATTCTGTTATTTGATGCAATACATTTGGGTCCACATCACCAAAATCTGTGTAATATCGTGGATTAGCCAAGGCTTCGTCTACGTTTTTTTGCATTGACCGAAAATCATAAGACATTAAATAATACCTCCTAAATCTAGAATTTGTTGTCTAACGCTCGTTATCAATTGATCATAATAAGCTTTTTTATCCGATGCTACATTTCTTTGTGCGGTCAAGTTATCAATAAAAGTCTTATCATTTGTTGAATCAAGGGTTGCAATTTGTGCATTTAAATTATCAATTTCTATCTTGTAAGATTCAGATGAAGACCGATGCGAATTCAACTCCGTTTTAAGCTGAGAAATCTGTTCTGTGATTGTTTGTTGCGCTTGTTGGTCTGCAATAACTTTTTCCATGGATTTTTGCGCCGCTTGTTGTTGAAGTTGGAAACTTGACAATGTCAACCTATCAGCACCAATCGTTAGATCAACTGCTTGAGGTCTGATAATATCAATTTCTTTTTCGATGATCTGAAGTTCTTCAATTCCGCTTAGTGGTGCGTTAAGGATTGGATGATAATTACCTAATTCAAATTTTTCGTACTGGCTATCGACTAAAGCCCTATCCACTACAGATACTTTCCAATTTGCTAAAGCTATACGCTGGTTTTTTAAGTATTGCTGACCACGAGCGTAAAGCACGTTAGGATCTGTGATGTCTGACCACGTTACAACTTTACGAATAACGCCAAACTGTTTGATTAAATCTTCATCAAATATAGCGAAACTTTGCCCTCCTGTGACTGGCAAAATGGTAACTTGTTCACGCACTATCTCGTTGCCACTATCATTAACTTTGGTAGCCAAATCTCCGCCAACCGGTGCTATTTCAGTCATCATATCAGCCAAAGAAATATTTCTAGTTGCCGATTTTATGTTGCTCCCTAATTGTATTGGTGTTTTTTTATGCACACCAACTTCTTCCAAATAATCAATGTAGTTGCCATCTGGTTCAACTCTAAGAACGATGTAACCTCCAAATTTTTCGACTAGTCGAGTTTTAATAGTTTCCCATGTTGATTCGTAACCACTATATAAAAAAGGGGCATCAGTCTTATTGGGCACTGTTACTTTTCCTAATTTAAATTTCTTCGGCTCTCCTCGCCAATCCTTGTTGTTGTGAAAAGCTAAAACACGTTGTAAATAGTCTTTAAGACCAGTGTTTGGATGCTTACTGTAAACCTGCGTCATATCGTTCAGATAACCAAGTACACTCTCACAAACAACTTCTTGATGAAATCCCCCTCCACTATCCATCTCCCTTGATATTTCAATTATACGACCGTAAAATTCGATAGAGTTATCAAAGAGATTAACGACTTTGATAAGTCCAACAATTGGTTTTAATTGCTGATACAACGTGTTTTGCATAGAAATCAGAAAAATAAATTCATCAACTTTATTTAGCGCTTTATTAATTTTTCCAGCTGATAGCTTATTGGAATTCAGTGTTAGCGGTTCGTGTAATGTTTGGGGTGTTGTATCGTTTGCATTTTCATAATACAAAACACGATAACCGCCTTTGATGGTATTTCCTTTGATCATCCCATCACCTCACTAGCATAATGAAATGCAATGGTACCATACCCATTAACCTCAAAAATATTTTCGCCTTTTTTTAAAACTAATTCATAATCTGATGATGTTCCCGTGTCAAATTGATATTCTTTACCACTTTCGTCCTTAAGACTCATTGCAGTACTTGTGATAATTGTTGGCGAAACAGATGAATCTCCAGTGTTATATACTTTTATAGTCGTCACTCCATTAATAGGGAATTTTGTGTAAGCGGCAGTTTCTGCATCTAAATCAAAATCATCAAAATAATCATCAAAGTAATCTAAAAACGAGTACAAAAACGGATAACAATCAAATACAATCGTTACTTGAATTGTGTTATATTTTGTATCGTCTTCAACTTCTACAGACTTGCACTTTCCGAACCAGTAGAATCTATTATTGTGAGTGTCGTATATATTGTTTTTTCCATTAAGCATGGTCAAACGTTTTACAGCTCGCTCTAAAACTTTTCGTTCTGCGTATGTTTTATCAACTGCAATAAATTTATAAGTGATTTCACGATTTTTGAAAATTCGCTCACCTAAAATCATAGAAAAATCGAGGACTCCCTGCATAAAGGGAATATCCTCGATGATTTCTTTTTCATTTGGTGTGGGAGCATCACGTTCAACTAAGTAAAGCTCTAAGTCTTTACTGTTGAAATTACCGAATTGAATATACTCTGTTATTTTTTTCAATTAAGGCTTCTCCTTCCTTTGCGTGCTTGGATGCTTCCCAGACGAGCATCAATAGTTGTTGCAACTTGCATCCCATCCATATACATCGTTGTCCCTTCTTTTGTAGCATTAATTAACTCATCGATTTTACTTATTAACCTATTATTAACTGCATCAAACGTATGATTGACAGTAGTTTGATTGCTAGCAGATATTGAACTATTCAGCGATGATTGTGCCAAATCCATACTTTCAACTAGATTCGAAGTATCTAAACTGAAAGCATCTACGTTGTCTTGAAGGAATCTGAGGCTATTTGCAACCATTCCCTGGGTACGCTCGATACCTACCGCAATACCAGCTCCTATCCAATGACCGACTTGGTCGCGGAATAGCCGTGACGGAGAGCGGATTTGTGCAGCCGCACGAGCTGCCTTATTTGCAATTGCTATGATTTGTTGCGCTGCTGCTTGTACAGAACCCATAGCTGACCGCATACCTGTCGCTACTCCTTGAGTTAAATAGCTACCAGCACTAACCATAGCACTATATCCAGAACGAATTGTGCTAACGGTTTGGTTAACCATAGATTGGGCAGTAGAAACCATTTGTTGACCACCTGATCTAAATGCAGCAACCATTTGACTTGTCCCATTTCTCACAGCACTAGTCATATTCGACATTCCATTTCTGATTACTGATACCATCCGATTCATCGCTGATTGTACGGCTACGACCATCTGTTGAGCCGATGAGCGTAGTGCTGCGGTCATTTGACTACCGCTTGAAATAACTGCTTGAACTGCTCGCGTCATACCGCTAAGGACTTGCATAGAAATTTGATTCATGCTCGCTTGCATGGCTACGCTCATCTGAGCTCCTGCCGCAGTCACCGAAGTTACCGCTGTTGCCATTGACGACGCTATGCGATTGCCAAGTGAACTAATTTGAGTTCCCGCGCTGTTCGCTTGCGCACCTAGACTTGCTAATGCTACACCTGTAGCATCAGCTTGCGAATTAAACATCACTAAGCCCATTCCGGCTGTCATGGTTGCTGTCATAATGGTTAGCAATTGTGAGCCAAAAGCAGTGACTAAACCTCCAGCAACTGCCAAACTTGCCACAGAAGCCGTTGCTCCAGTTGCAAAAATAGTCATGGCTGAAGATGCCGTTGTGAGTGAAGCTGGCAGTGTGGTAATACTGCTTGTTAGAGCCGTTAGAGCAGACGGTAAAGAGGTCAAAGCCGCACTAGCTGATGTTGCCGATGTACTGATTAACTGCAATCCTGTGCCTGCCTGCTGTAAGCCAGGGCCAGCGCTAGCGATTCCAGACGATGCGATAGCCCCAAGCCCTGTTGCAACCGCTGCAAGCGTTCCTGTCAAGTCGCCTAAAGGCAAATCAGTCAACATTTTAACGCCTTGAGCCATCAATTTAACACCAGTACCAGCATTTTTAGCGGCAGTTCCCATACTATCAAAAATGCCAGCGACGCTATCAAGTACACCGCTGACAGTGTTACCAAATGATTCAATAACACCTTTTGCGCTATCTAAAATAGATTTAATCTGCTCACCAAGTGTTTTAAATAAGTTTGTTAAGCTATCAACGATTGGCGGAATTTGGCTCATTAGGCCACTAAAAGCTGTAATGATACTTGGCAATTGTGATACAACAGCAGTAACCATTTCTGTAATCGCTGGAATAAACGGCGCAATAGCTTGTACAATCTGAACAATTGCACTTGCAATCGTTGAAACAACCCCAGCAAATGTTGAAGCCAATTGGGGAAGAATTGGAGCAACAGCTTGAATGATTTGGACTACTGCTTGAGAAATTACTGTCACAATCTGAACAAACGTTGTGCTGATAATTTGCACAATCGGCGTTAGTGCTGTGATGATCTGTGACACCCCGTCGGCGACAGCAGTAACAAGACCAGAAAATGCGGTGATAATACCTGGTAAAGCTGCAATAACAACAGAAACTAGATCCGTAATAACAGTACCTAGAGCTGTCACAAACGGCGCTGCGGTTGCTAATGCTTGACCAAAAGCCAAGATGAGTGGCGATAACGGAAGTAATGCTGGTAGAATCATCACAAATGCATTGGCTAAGGCGCTAATAACACCAGTCACAAAACCAGTAATAACAGTGCCAATTGAAGTAATCAAACTTCCTAAGCCGTTAAAAAATGCAGTGATGCCTGCTGATTGAGATAGCACCATAGACAATGCAGCACCAACTGCCAATACTGCGGCTGCAAAAGCTAACATTGTTAATGGATTGACCGTCGCTAACCCTCTAAAAGCGTTGCCAATTCCTGCGCCAATGCCTCTAAAGATTGAAGAAATACTTTTTCCTAAACCTACAAAAGTGTTTTTGATAGCAACACCTGCTGACTTTGCCATGCTCGCTAAACCTTTAAATGGATTAGCGATTTTGATAGGGCTTGCTTTAATCCAACTAAACGGATTTGGCATTTTAGTTCCTTTTAGCTTCATAATGGCTGCAATAACAAGTCCGATGCTTGCGATTAGTGGCGTAAATGCACCGATATTCATCTTAGATAAAGCATTTTTAATCGAATCAATAGCAGGCTGTGCTTTAGCTTTTAGTTCGTTGAATTTTGTTACAACAGCATCAACAGCTTTGTTGACGATGTTGCGGAATTTTTCTGAATGTTGGTAAGCATAGACTAAACCAGCTACTAAAGCAGCAATGGCAACAATAGCCAATCCCCAGGGATTAGACAAAACAGCGCTTATCCCTTGGAATGCTGCTTTTAGGGTACCAATCCCCTTCATAATGCCACTAATAGCTAAGAGAACTGGTCCAGCACCTACTGCTATCAATCCAACCCACTTTTGCCACGGTGCAAGAGGGAGGTTATCCCAAATATTTTTAATAACACCCTTGACATTTGAAGAAAAGTTGACAATGGTCGTCTTTAGATTATTCATCAATTCTGCAACATCCGCTTCAGGATTCCCTAAACCAGCTACAAAGTTAGAAAAAGCTGACTTCATAGCATCTAAAGAACCAGACACCGTTTTTTCAGACTCTTTCAAGAAGTTACCATCATACTGCTTAGTTCGGTCCATGAACATTTTCATAGCAAGTTCTGCTTTTTCTGCATTTGTTGCTGTATCCCACTTGAAATTAACTCCTTTTTCTAAAGCGTAGGCTTCAAGAGTCGTTGCGTTCATGGCAACCCCAAGGTTATCCATCATCGTAAAGTTACCTTTAGCGGCACCAGCAACGGATTCCATCGCAAAACCAATATCAACCCCCATTACAGAAGCGACATCCGCTGCACGTTGCATTGCTTTTGATGTTAAATCTAATGATTTTTGCTGTTTGATACCAGACCCTTGAAAAAGAGAACCCATTTTATTAGCGGTTGCCATATAGTCAGAAGCGGATAGCCCCATGTTTTTGTAAGCACTTTTAGCATCATTTTGAACATTCTTAGCAAAACTACCAAATACTGCTTCAGTACCACCTAAGTTCTGTTCAAGCTCCCCATAGCTTTTTACCACAGCTCCAATACCAGCTATTGTTGGTGCAGTCAGTCCAGCCGTTAAAGCTAAACCTGCTTTTTGAAAACCGTTAGCAACATTTTCAAAGGTTCGGTTAGACTTACTCTGAAAACTCTCAAAAACTGATTGAGCTTCTTTAATACCACTAGTAAAATTAGAGACATTAGCTTTCAATACGGCTGTTACATCAAATGCCATTGTCTTCACCTCCTTTCTCTAGGTATTCATTCATCAAACGATTAGCCTCTGATAGGCGGTCTAGACGATGTCTTCGTTTCGTTGGCTTAAAGATATTTTGTATTTCTTTATCCCAATCGAAAAAGTCCGCAAAGTCTTTGTAAGCCGAGCGAACATTTTTGCCTTTACCTTTAGTGGCCTTTGCTGCTTGAGTTAACCAAGCGTTTTCTGCCATCATATGGAGATTATCTACCGTCTCAATTTCAAAGGCTTTTTGGTAAATCAGAAACTGTTCAAGCGTTGTATTATAGGCTTGTGAATAGGTCAATCCATTCCTTGCAATTAGTAAGGCGATACCGTCTGTGTAGGTGTAGATATATCGGTCACTGCTTGAGTCGATTGAGGACTGTCCACTACGTTCAACTGTGGTTGAGTTTGCACTGGTGCCACTTGTAGAGCCTGGTCTCCTTGGATTTTCATAGCGTATGCCAGGATTGGTGATTTTTTTATCTCTGTCATGATGTCGTTAAAGACAGCGTCCATGCGGCCTTCCATGATGAGCTGTGTTAAATAAACTTCTAATTCTTCATTACTTGGCTTTTGTGGAGCTTCTGCTGTTGCCGCTTTAACCAAATCATAAAAAGCTAATGGATCCCCTAAGAGTTGGCCAGCATTAAATAGAGCCATCGCCCCGTATCCTGTTTTCATACCTTCAATTTCTGCTGGTTTACGTTTATTCATTTCAGCCAAAAAGCCAAGTCCAAAAGTTAATTCATAGTTTTTTCCGTTAATCGTTAAAATCATTGATGTTACTCCTTAAATAAAAAAAGGCGGATATTTCCGCCAACAATACAAATAAAACTGATTAAACTTCAGTTTCTGCCGCTAATGTGTGATAAGCGTACTGCGCTGCTTTCACAGCTGTTGCTTGCTCTTCTGTCAGTGTGTCTTTATGGTCAAAGATACCTTTTCCATCGATTGTATAAGAATACGTTAATTCCACTTTTCCATCAGCTGGACTAGATAGTTCAAAAGAGGTAAATTTTCCTTGGAAGTAATCTACCAAATACTCATCTTTTTGAGTTTCAGTGTTTTGCTTACCTGATTGAATGTCAACATTCCAAATTTCTACGGTTTCATCGTCCAGAAACCATTGACGCATGCGTTTCCACGTTTCAATTGTTTCCGCTTCTGTATCACGGTAAGCCAAGGATGTGAATTCCATTGTATTCTCACCATCAGCGACGGATGAGACAACACCGTCAACGGTCGTTTGTGTGTCGGTCTCTTTTTCCATGCTGAGGGACATTTCTGTCATAAAACGGTTACGACCTGCATCTTCTTTTGTGCGATCTTTCAAACGGCGAAAAAATGATAGGTAATCTTTGCCGCTAATTGTTTCAATGCTCATTGTTATTCTCCTTTGTTGTAAGTAAAAGAAATATCCAGCACCCTGTGAATGAGAGGCAGGACATCTGTATGATCTGGGGCATCTTGTTGGTTGCAAAATTGATATGAAATAGCATAATCAAAAGCCATACGAGACGATTTAAGCAAGGTTAGTAAATGACTAGTCATATTATCCAACTCTGCTCTTTGCGTTCGTTCAGCGTAAAAATGTACAGTCTGAGACACGTTTCCCAGTAGGTCATAGTTCCCCTCATCAGTGTTGGCATTTTCTCCAACATAGATGAACGGGTATTGAGTGCCAGCGTCAGGAAGATAGTCAAAGGTTCGTTCAGTAACTTTTAGACCTTCAGCAAAAATATGTCTAAATACAGCATGGTTAGGAGTCATTCTTTAAAAGCTCCTTTCATTACGTTGGTCATGTCCTGCTTAAATTTAGGTTCTACAACCTTCAAGGCTGGTCTCATATGTGGTTTGCCTTCTTGATACCTAGTTCCGTATTCTTGATAACCACCATAAGCAGCCTCATCTGAGATATGAGCCTCTAGCTCTCCAGGGTATGATGTTTTGATTTGAGACTCTAGGAAACCTGTATCGTGAGGAGCATAAACTTTGGCAAAACGTTGAACCAGTTCTGCGTTATTCTTGACAACCTTTCCAGATTGTTCACGAACCTTGGAACCTGCACCCTTAATCGTCATGGTTAATTGCTCAGTGCCGTGCCAATCGATTTTAAATCCGCCTATTTCAACCACCTACTTTCTTTAGTCTTACTGCGCCTTTAATCGGTGCATCAATAGTGTCCAACGGCTCATACTTGATACCATCATAGATGGCAGACTGGAAAGGCTCTTGTTCTTGCTGAAATCTGCAAATCATGATTTTCTCAGACCGACTTCCGTAGAGCTCAAAGACCTTAGCCTGCGAAATGAAGTTCACCAAGCAAGGAACAAGCTCTTTTTCTCCGATTTCTTCTGAATATATATCTGTTTCAGGGTTATATTTTGGAACACTGTCTGCTCTAACAAGGATAATTCTGTGAGGTGTCTTCATAGAAACATCACCTTTCCTTTCTCTCTCAAAGAACCATCAAGCCCAAAGTCTTTGTTGAGAATAGCCATATAAGGCTTAAAGAGGTTATCCCAGTCTTGATAAGTCACCGAATAGCCATCTACCGTTTCAGAAGCTACTCCTTCAGACCCCTTACGACCATAGAGCTTATACACCACATTTTCAATCATGAAATTATACTTAGGGTCAATTTCTGCTGAACCTGTTAATGTTTTGAAGTAGCTCTCAGCGTCATCAATCAAGTCTGCTAACAAATCGTTTTCGGCAGTGTCGTCTTTGGGAATACCCAAACGACGCTTGATTTTAGCCAATTGGGTATTATCCATAATTACTCCTCTTCAGTTCCTTCAAGTAATTCTAATAATTCAGCTTTATTAGTTTTTGAATTATACTTGATACCTAATTCATCAAGTTTTACTTTAATTTCTGGAATAGTTAAGTCAGTGTCCACTTGAGACTCTTTAGAGGTTTCCTCTACCGTTTCTTCTGCTTCTGAAAGAGTTGAAATAATAGCGCCTTTTTCTAAGAGTTCGGTAATACGCCCTTCGGAAGGACTAAACCCCTTGCGAGGATACTGATAACCTTCTAAATAGAGATAATCGTTGTCTTGAGTATCTCTAATGTTCTTGGTTGTAATATAAGTCATTTAAGGCCTCCTTTCGCCTAAACGCTTTCTGCCAAACTCAATTTCGCAAAAGCATCCGCCTTTGTTACCATGACCGCGACATCCATAGTGGCACGAATGGCAATCATCTCTTGTTCGAAGAGATTGATTGGTGTACCGTCTTCGTTCGTCATGGTTGAAATTTGACCTTCTTCAGAAATCTTATAAGTGATATTGTAAGGAACGCCATACACTAAATGGTCAAAATCACCAGCTAACAAATCCCCTTTATTAAAGTGGCTAGACTTGAAATCTACGGCTGTAATACCATCAATCTTATTTGCGGCTTTATCATAGATAGACACTTTGTTGCCATCACGAGCTTCACGAAGAGCTGAGCGATTCTGTACTTTTGATACAAAAGCATTCGGTTCAACATCAGCATCATAAAGAGCATCTTCTAACTTCAAAATATTGTCATAATTGATTGGCCCAACAATCGTTTTATTAGCATCCTTTGCAGCTTTTGCGACGGAATTTTTAAACGGTGTATCAACACCTAGCAGGCCTGCTTCATCAATTTTCTTGTAGAAAGCATCAACAATTTGGGGTTTCATTTCCTCAAAGAAACGTTCCCAAGTATATTCCAATGCCTCACGAGAGGTTACCAAGATAACCCCAAGCTTATGTGAACGCATTTTAACTGGAATTACTTCTGGTTTGTCTGTTTTAATTTTGTCTGTTTCATTGACCCAATATGCTGAAATACCGTCTGTCTGTTGATAGAAAGTCACTTCTTGCTTTCCATTCATTTCTACGTATTTCCCTAGTTGCATAACAAGCGATTTATCAGAAACTTCATTCATGACGACATCTGTATACTTGTCATATAACGTTCCATCCTTAGCTTGTGACACAAGGACATGGGCTGGGTTAAATGTTTGTACTGTCATAAGTAATTACTCCTTTATTAGATGATACGAGAGCTACGGAACATATCCGCTCGGCTCTTTTTAGATTCTCCTCCAAAGCTAGATGACGTTTTTGGAGGTTCTGACTGGGTAAACTCAGCTTTGATTTCGCTAATGATACTTTCAAAATCAGCAATAGCTGATAGAGTATCATCAGCAGTGTCTTTGACTACAAAACCAATAACCTTGTCATTAACTGGCAGCTTACGATTAGAAAGAGTTTTGATAGCTTCATCTGTTAATTCACGCTTGACCTTCTCTTTTTTGAGTTGATCAATTTCATCAAGCATTTTCTGCTTTTCAGCTTCAGCTTCTTTCTGACGGTAGGCTTCCAGTTCCTTACCAGTTAGCTCTGATTCGGCCTTGTATTTCTCAAGTGCCTTTTCGATTGCATCTGCAGTATCTTTAGCGTGCTTTTCTTCAGCCTGCTTCAGACGACGCTGCATTTCAGCAATTGACACTGTTTTTTCAGGTTCTGACGGATTGCTAGCTTGTCCGTTTTCGCCTTGTTCAGGATCAACTGCTGGGTTAATTTTTTCTTCTGCCATATTCTGGCTCCTTTCTTTACGCTTTAACGTGCAACCTCCACGAACTCATGCAAGGTTTAATGCCACTAGCACGGTTTGGGCAAAAAGAAAACTGATCGAATTCGACCAGTTTAGTTATTTACGTTTTAAAAAATTCTTTTTCCTGCTTTTCTTAAGTTCATCAATATCGTCTTCAAGGATTTTCTGATAAGTCTCCATTGTATCAAAACGATTATTGATAGCCTGTACATTACGTGAATTGACTAAATGCAACTCTTCAATCAATTTGGTGTGCCGTTTAACAGCGTCCATAAGTAGCACATTTGCAGCGGTTAACTGCGCTACCTTGTTTTCAAGAGCATGTTTCTTTTTAATACGTTTACTCATTATTATCTCCTAATTTACGTACAAAAAAAGCACTTAGATTTCTCTAGGTGCTTGATTAAATTGTTTCTAGTTTGATATTCCTAACAAACTCATCCCATTCTGCATCTAATTCCGCAATCGTTTTATTTTTGTTGCGTTCATGAGCTTCTTTTAACAATTCGTCCAGATTGTCGTCTTCACCTTCTGGCCAATCGTAAGTATATTTTTCAACCACATCAATCAATCCTTCCAAATTTAAAGTCAAACAGTTCAGAAAACATTTCGAGTGTCTTCTCTTGTGATACAACTTCATTGTAACCCATTTTTTTGAATTTTTCAATTTGGTTAGAATAGTTTGAAAGTGCTGTTTTCGGAATACGTTTGTTAGGCCTAGAATACCAATAAACACTACCATCATGTCCAGCAATCAAGCCATACTTGACAGAATTGTTTTTGCTTCTTTGCGACAGAGAAGCAAAATCACTTAGTGATGGTGGATAACCTGAAGGGTGATTGTGAATTGAAACCAGACCTTTTTCTGTACTGGATTTGAAAGCATTTCTTACCTGATCGTTATAAACAACACCTTTTGTCTTTCTCGCCTTATTCGAAACCGCCACAACCTTACCAGTATTCACATCAAGCAGGTAGTAGTCTTCAAATGGTGTTCCTGCTCTATGTTGAATGATTCTACGTGAAACAGATGCAATTTGTTCAGCAATAGGAGCAGTCAGCGCATTATTTTTGAATTTTTCGACATAGGAAGAGTGCCTAATTAACTCTAAATCTGCTTTAAACTCTCCGTGATTCTGTTCTGACTCTGAAAAGTCTTTAGCCTTCCAAACTCCATTTTGAGCTTCACGATCCAGCGTGCTACCACCTGATTTATACTCCATCTTGATATGACCATAACTAGAACAACGACAATTAGGATGCATGGGGTACATATTCACCCCTTTTTCTACGTCCTCAATCAGTATCGCCTTTTTGTCCAGTGGAGCACAAATATCGCAAGCGCCAGGCTCTGCTACATAGATTAAATGAGTAAAACCATTTTCTTTCAGCATCGCCAATTGAGTATCAGCGTTAATCCGTGCTATCTCCGTCTTGAGTAAACGCTCTGCATTCGACTTACTTGTACCAAATTTCTTAGCCAGTCGATTACGTTCCCGCTTATAGCCCATCATATCGGTAAAAATACGGTTAAGAGACCCAAAGATATCACGCTGAAGAGTAGATTGTAGACCCAGATTTCCCCAAACACGATTCGAAAACGTCTGCCCATAAAAATCAGCGTCTAAAATGCTCTGCATGCGTTTTTTCGCTCCAGATGAAGAAATACCCAAAATACCAGCTTGACGCTTATATTCGCTCAAATATTCATCCTGTCGTGCCTTATCAAAGACTTCATTGACTTCTGCGGTTAGATTTTGGATTTCAAGAGCTAATTCCTGTTTTAATAGCTCTAAACGACTGACCTTCATCTTGAGGTTGTAAGTTCTTAGCCATTGATTAGTCTCATGACTGAAATCTTTCTCCCTAACTGCTTTAGCAGCTTTGTCATTGAACTTGGTCACGTCCATTTCAGAGACACGCTTCATTGCCTCTTGCTTGGTCAAACCTTCCTTGCCAGCATATGCCATGTAAAACTGGTCAATCTGAGCTTGCATGCGATTATAGGACTCTTGATACAGCTGGACTAAGAATTTATCTCGATCAAGATCACGTTTCATCAGTTCTGCCTGCGCTTTGCGCTCTGCATTATACTTCTGATTGCTTGTTGTTGTCTTGTTCGTCATCTTGCTCACCTACAATCTGATTAACCTCCACATCACTATAACCACCTTGCTTCAAAATCCGACTTTGCTCGGTCTGATAGTCAGTAAAGCTAGCATTCTCCATGAGAGTTTCTTGCGAGACCTCGCCACCAGCTTCAACATAAGCTTTGATTTCCGTCCAAATGTCCTGTGGAATATTAGGGTGAAAAGTAAAGGTTAGCTTACTAGCTTCAATTTTGGGAGCGCTGATAGCCTTATGGATATTACTAATCAACTCATATCTACGACGTAGAGCCTTAGTAAAATAGGTTTCTTTGTCTTTTCGGACTTGCTCCAGCCCAATCATCTTGTATAACAAAGCAATTCCTGAAGATGTGGAATTGAAACGGTCATCATCGAGGTTTGGAATACGACTAAAACGGTGAATGTCATTGGCTAGTCGATTTTTATAAGCCTCAGTTCCGCCAACGTCGTACTGCTTATAGATGTACTCAGCGTCTGCCGTTGTTTGCTTACCATCAATACCTATACCTGTTTTAAGTAGAAGGGTATTAGCTTCTTTCATTTTAGCTGTACTCTCAGCATCTAGACCAAGTGCTTCTAAATCACCCTTAATTAAAAGCATAGCGTCATTAAGGTCACTCATGTAATTAGCCGTGTCAGATTGACCCGCATCATAAGCATCTATCAAAGAGATTTCACTTTCGTAATCTCCTATTCTAAAACGATTATTCCACCACTCGACAACAGGGATATCGTGATATTTGTGCTTTTTAAGTTGCTCTTTTACTAGCCTTGGAGCGTGTTGAGAAAAGGGCTTAAAAGCTACAACAGAATCAGCAGTGTAAAGTGTCATATGTACCTTATCCTCATAGACAGGTAAATGCACCGCTGCAATGATATGCTGTTCAACTGTCAAATCACGAATAACAAACATTTCCAAAGGGTTAATAAGAACAACTCTATCAATATTCTGTTTATCTCTAAAATGGTACTCATAGGCTCTACCATAGACAGAAGCATCAAAAGCTAAATCCGCATTTAAAGCATTAATGTCATTATGCCACTCAATCTCTTTGATAGTCTGCAATTGCTCCTGATTGGCACCCTCCAAAACACCAACAGAAACAGGATTACCGATAACATAACTCGTTGCAAAGCTGGAGATATAGCCACCCCATTTATGTCGAACACGATAATCTGATTTTTCCTTATCTAATCGACGATTGCCCGTTAAAATACTGTAATTATCCCCTTGTGCATAACTCGCTAATACTTTTAAACGTGGTTTTTGATAGTCAAAAAAAGCCGAAATCATTTCTCTTAATGACTTACGACCTTTATCTGTGTTTAATAATTCATCTGTATTACTGTATCTAAAATGCTCGTTAGCTAACTTGTGAAAGACCAAGCTATCATTTCTTGTGTCAGTCACGGAGTCAATGCCGTGTTCGAATTCATTTACCTTGTCCACTGATTACCTCCTGAACAGTTTATTTACTTTTTGAATTGTCTTATCAACGTCCAAATCTTTCTTAGCTTGATAAATCCTATCTTGCGCAGCGTACCTGATTGCATCTAGGCAGTGATTGTAGCTATCAACTGGCTCATTGATATACTCATTCGTTTTCTTGTCCTTTTTCCAAGTGTAGTTTTCCAGTTCTTCAATGGTCTTTACACACCGTTCATCAACAACAATGTCATACTGCAAAAGATACTGAATCCCTTGCATAACGGTCCCTGGACCTTTTTGAACATCAATCATTCTGGGGATACCTAAATTACGAAGCTCTTGATTAGATTTCTTTTCAGCAGAATCCCCTCTGATTTCCTCTTTGGCATAACCTAAACTTTTGATGGCTTCAGCAATCTTGTCATTTGTCAGGTTCTTTCTAACATACTCTTCAAGGATGTAGAGCTTTCTGTTTTCGTCATCAATCTTGACATGCAAAAATGCTGAAGGGTCATTGATAAAACCATAGTCAAGCCCAAAATAAGACGGCAAATGTGCCATCTTGTCCTTGTTAAGCAGCCTTTTCTCATACTTTGGAAAAACTAGCTTGTCAAGGGTAGCAAATTCGCCTAAGGCATAGATTTTGTAATAAGCTTCATTCCTATTTGCCAACTCTTCAATATTTTCTTTGGTCACTTCATCCAAAAAACGGTTATCTTTGTAAGACGTATGATAGACAACAGTATTTTTAGGAGATTTTACAAAAAAAGCATTGTAAGTCCAGTTCACTTTAGACACTGGGTTAAACATCAAGTAGATTTGCTTCTGCTTATGCTTGCGATCACGAAGACGAAGCGTGAGTTGTGTGTAATCATCTAAGGTAAATTCAGACGCTTCTTCCATGACGACATCTGATATGCCTTTGATAGATTTGATTTTCTCTGGATTATCTAGCCCCTTGAAGATGAACTGAGCACCGTTTGGCAACTCTATCCGATAGGCTGAATTGTTTACCTTGCACTTATCCAGCAATCCCCAAGCACTGAGACACTGCTTGACATCTTCGAAGATTGAATCGTAAACGGTAGAACCAACTTTGCGCAAAAAAAGCACCTTGCGAGGGTGCTTCCAGTCTTGACACGATTTAAAGACAATTTTTTGAATCACGCCATGGCTTTTACCGCTTGAAGCACCACCATAATGGACTTCCGTGAAGGTATCATAGTCATAGAGCTTATCGTAAATATGCTTGTTAAACACTCGGCTAGGGTACTCGATGGTAATGTTAATCTTTGGCTTAGTCTTCGTCAGCATCCCAATCACCTACTTTAATATCGATGTTTCGTTGTGTGATGTCAATATTAGTTTGATACATGCCCTTAGATCTCGCCGCCTTGTCAGCAGCATTCAGACGAATAGATAAGTCTGCTGGCACTTCCTTGACAACCTGTTCGCCTTCGCCAACACCAACTAATTTAACATCTTTGATTTTCCCACGAACAACATCAGCCCAGAACTGTTCAATTTCCAAGTTTGATAAAATTGATAATTCTGTTTGTCGTTCATCAAAAGCTAATTTTAATTTTTCAACGACTGGCGGAATGTGTAAGAACTTGTTAGTACCTGATAACATTTTATGAGCAGTAATTCTAGCTGTTTTCTCTGAATAACCCGCTTGTCTAGCCGCTTCAGCAGCGTTTGAAAAACCATTAGCCATGTAATTTAAGATAAATGCTTTCTGTCTGCTTCTAGAGGTAGACCAGTCCGACATTAAATCCAAAGCATAAATTTTTAGTTCATCGATTAGTTTTTGATTTTGTTGAGACATTGCTACCTCCTTTCTGCAAACAAAAAAAGGCAAGGACTTTCCTTACCTTTAAAACTCATACTATCACTTTAGCACTTTTTAGGTGACACTAATAGTCATTTTTGTGTCACATTCCAATTTTTTGAGAAAAAATTTCTAAAATCCGCTCTCTTTTGCGATAAATAGACTTTCTTGATAAATGATGCTTAGCTCCAATCTCTTCCCAAGTGTTGATTGAACCAGTTCCCCATCTCAAATAAAAAATAGCTGTCAATTCAGAATCAAGAACTTCTAACGTTTCCAGAACTGCCGCTTTGAAATTCTCTAACCCTTTTAGGGTTTGATCACAATCCCATCTAGCAATTACTGTCTCAGTCACTTTGGAAATATGATTGGCTTTCCCACCACCTATATTTTCGTCTACTTCAGCGTTTGTATCTGTCTGCAACTCTAGCTTTCTAATGGCAATCTTTTTATCAATATGTTGCCAATTAAAAAGCCATTCATCTAATGCTTTTAGTTGTGAATTTGTTAGCGTATCCTTCATTGGCTACAATCAACCTCCGTGGTATAATAAGATTGCTAATACTTATTAACACGAAGGCCAGCGAATGCTGGTCTTTTTTACTATTTGCTTTTTTGACTCCATAGGTGTATACTAAGTGTATACGTAAGGAGGGATTTCTCATGAATACTGTAAAAACGCGTAAAGTCGGAAACTCACTAGCTGTTACCATACCTAAAGAACTAGGAATAGATGAAGGTAAAGAATTTGTTGTCTACAAGGGCATTGATGACGTCATTGTATTGGCACCTAAAATTGCAAACCCATTTGACAACATGGAACCGTTCATCATGGAAAATGACTTTGAAGGGGTAACACTACTTGAAAATGAATGATAAGTACATCCCGCAAAAGCAAGACATCATTTGGATTGATTTCGACCCTGCTGTTGGCAAAGAAATCCGAAAACGACGGCCAGCTCTTGTTGTTTCTAGCTATAAATATAGTAAAGCGACAGGCTTTGTCGCTGTCTGTCCAATCACTCATGGCGCAAAAACATTAGAAAGACGAGGACTTTGCGTTCCTATCACATCCGATAAAGTGGACGGTTTTGTCAATCCCATGCAGCTATACACCTTTGACTTCAGAGCTAGAAACGCCAGTAAAATTACACAACTAGATACTTGGAGTTTCCAAAAGGTCGTCCAACTTTACAATTTCATATTTGAATAAGTCAGTATTTACTGGCTTTTTATTGTCCCCTCTCCAAAATATATTGCGGTGCCTTATCACCGACCTGCAGAAACTGACTCTCATCAGGAGTAATCAAAAATCTGCCATAACCAACCACTTCGATATACAACTCATCTCGGCTAATGGCGCTAATGTACCCAACACCTCCAAATGCTTCAGGCAATTTTGCCATACGTTCGACAAGGCGTTTATTTTCCTCTCTAAGCTCTTTGTTTGCTCTTCTGGTAGATAGTGCCACCCACAAGCTTAAAATCGTACAGACGATTAATATGGCTTGAATTAGAGGATTTAAATTAAATGGTTTGCGTGTTCTCTTCATTGTCATCACCTTCTAACGTCTCAATTAGCCAGTCTAAGTTTTGACGGGCTTTTTTAAGATCCTCAACTCCATTTTTAGAGTGATACCGTAAAAGGTACTTAACAGCATTTCCCCAATAAAACCCTTCTTCATAATCAGGACTAGCTCCAAAGTTCTTGACCACATCAATGGCTTCCATGCCATAACGCCCTTGGTAGTGTGACGGCTTTTTGACATTATCAACTTGATCTTCATAATCTGTTACTGTGTAGCTCATGTTAATTCCTCTATTTCTACTTCAATCCGATATTTCCCTTTGATACCACTCAATCCACCATACTCAAAAGACAAGCGTTGTATAATCTTGTAATTATCATCTATCCAAAGACCGCCCTCTGTATAGCCGTCAATCAAAGCTTTAACAGTTGGATATAAGTTTGGAGGATCTAGCCGCCGTCTTGTCGGACTAAATACCGTTACGACTACCTGACAAGGGTGCTTCTCAGAAAAACTATCTTTGTCTTCTGGTTGTATATCAGCCTTAGCTAGATATTTTAATTGTTTCGTTATCTTAGCTTGCTTATGAAAGTGCAAACGATCATTTGAGTTCAGCATCTGCTTCTGTTGTTTAGTGTTTGATAAGACGTATTCAAATTTCATATTTAAATCAAAATTAATCCCGCCTTTTATTGTGTGAGAATATGGCTAAGACGGGACTTACGAAATCCTTATAGTATTCGACCGACTACACGATCATCAACTACAAAGTCTATTCTAGTTCGCTTTTTTCGTGGTTCACGGCACGTTATTTATTAATCAAATCATTCAAGCTGATTACTGCATTTAATCTTTTCTTACTTCTGCAATAATCGCAATGTCCACATGTTTTCGGTTTCTGCTTGTCTTGGATAACATCCCAAACTTCCACGATGTCAGCTTTCAGCTTATTCAGACCTTCTTCTAGCCATTCGTCGTCTATCTTCAAAATGTCCTTGTCAGGAACGTTTTCCTTACTGATCGCAACGATGTACGGTCGGAAATCTTTCCCTGTCATTTGTTTCAACAGGTCACGATACAGCCCAAGTTGACCGTGATAGCCAAAATTAAGGATATTGTTAACTGCCGCTGGAACACGTTTCCTTATGTCATTGTTCCATTCTTCGGCATAGATAGATTTCATGGTTTTCAAATCCACAAAATAACCACGACTGAGATTTACACTATCTAACTTACCTTTAACTGGCACGCCTTCGATTTCACCAAAGACAATCATTTCTTTTTTGACATCGTCACCATGATACCCATGATATAAACTGCTAAACCCATCATCTGTTTTTAAGGAATAAATCATCTCCTCTGCAATCACAAAATCTTTTTTTAGATGACCTTTGTTTTTTCCAATCTTAGCAAGCAACTTGTCACCATTTTCTGCTAAAAAAACTTCATGAGCTTCGGGACTTTCAAAATAACTGTGAACATAGTTCCCTAGTAAAAGCGATGTCTCATCACGATTTTCTGTCCAGCTACCATTGTCCACGGCATATGCTTTAGCTTGGCATTGCTGGTATCGCTTGAAGCGAGAGTTAGTCAGATAAGACGTATCTTGATAATAATTTTCTTGTGTCAATTTCTTCATGTTATCTTACTCTCTAATCTTTGTAGTGTTCCCTTCAAACAAAGTGAGTTCCTCTGAAACTTCTCCTATTTCGTCATCAAAATCTGGAATTTCAGAAGCTGGATAACCTTCTTCGGTCGTCTCTTCACTGGTTAGAATCGCTTCTTCAACTGATGTCACATCTTTAGGAGATGTTTTTGGTTCTTCCTTAACCTCAACTAGTTCAGTTCGTTTAGATTGGTTTTCAGTTGGATCTCCAAGGATAGCATCCAACGTCTCAACTGGTTCAGTCGGTGTCACATCTTTCGTTTGACGGTCTTCCTCATACTCATTTTCTGTTGTCCTATTAACTGCATCGATGAACAAGTCATTATCGTCGCTGGTATTAAAGAATTGTTTAGCAGCACGGTTGATGACTGTACGCTTTGCCATTTCTTGAGGAAAATTATTTTGGACGTTCTTTGTTTTAGCTTGCGCCCAAGATTTGTCGATTTCCTTTTTGGTCATAACTGTTAAGATGTTTTCTCCATCCACTTTTTCGATAATGCAATAAGCGCCGATAATGGCGTTGTCTGCGTTCATCCAATCTGTATCATGGCTGACAAATACTTTTCGACCATTTTCATTTTTGATTTTAAAATCATCACCTTCGTAAATAACTTCCGCATAAATATCTTTCACTTCTGGTAATTGCTTAACAACTTTCATAGTGCCAAAATATGACCTAGTCAGCTTGACAGTATTTCCGTAAGGGACAAAATAGCACTGGGTCTTTGCTGGGGTAAGTCCTTGTGTAACCATGTCCAACAAAGCGTTATAAATACTTTCCGATGTACACTTTTCAAGGAGATTTCCACTACTAGAATTTTTCAAAGCGTAATAAGCAGAACTTAGAGCATTGCTGACGCTATAATTCGGTGCAATCATTAACCCCTCATTCTCCATTTCTCCAATACGTGTTGAAACACTTGATGTGACCTGTTTTTGTGTCAATTCATTCGTCATTTCATTCGTCCCTTCATCTTCCTAAGTCTCCAATTTTCAGCAGTTAGTTCTTTGTTTCTCTTACTTAGCATTGCAATTTTATCTGCTTGTTGATTGATCACGTCACCAAGTTCCTCCATCAACTCAAAGTATTCTCTTACTGCCATTTCCATCATCGGATAATTTTCACTTCCTCAGCTTTTTGTAATTTTTCAAGCGTGTCTTCAAGTGACATGTTCAACCTGATAACCGCTTCACTTTCTTCGATAGTGTTAAACGATAGAAATGTGATCGTTTTTCCATAATGGTTGCTTCTCTCACTCAATCCTCTGATGTGTTCTGGATTAATGTAATTCCCATCTAAATTTACTAAAATCATAATTGTACCCATCCTTCTTCAAGCCTGTAGTCGTGTAACTCTTTAATAAAATCTTTCACCTCTTTGAGGTCATTCGCTAACTCGCTTTCGTTCCCTAGACTTAAATGCAGAATGGCTTCATTAAGCATCGCATTCACGTCTAGAAATTTATCTATGTATTCAACCAACTCTAAATCTTTCATGCTGTTTTACCTTTCCAATACTCGTTAAGGTCAACGCTCATTACCGCTGCTAGATTGTTCTGCTCTGTTAAAATCTGTTTTCGGTATGGTGCTGTACCTGCCATTCGTTCTTTTTCATTTCGTGGGATGTAGTACCCACTTGGCTGTGTTTTCTTTGCAACAATCGGATGCTTATATAACACACGCAAGGTTTCAATGATTTCTTCTAGTCCACGTTTTGATAAACCAATCGTTTCTTTGATACGCCTAGCTTTAACAGGTTCTTCGTACGTACCTTTATTAGCAATCAGGTTCAAAACATTTGCTTCTACAGCGGTCATCTCTCTAGTTATTTCTGTCATACATACTTCCTTCCTAGCTCTCTGACAAGGCGGACATAGCTCCCCTTGTCTACTAATCCTGTATCAAGCAGCTTTTCTTTTTCTCTTCTTGTGGCACGCTGCCAGACAATATGTTCACGTTGTTTGAGTTTCATTCTCTTCTCCAATATTGCTAAACATGATATTTTTCGATTCTTCTGATGTGATCCCCAAACCAAACGCATAAAGGTTGATTGAGTTCAGTATCGGCTTCACGCCATTTTGCATGTCACCTTTTTTGGTATACTCCACAAATTTATTAAACGTATCCTGTGTCACTGTCCTACCGTAATGCTTTTTGACAATTCGTTGATAGGCTTCAAAAAGCTGTTGGGTCATCGGAATAATCCTCCGTAACTTCTACTTTCAAGCTATCCAAATCAGGCGCTTTATAGTCTGGATTTGACCATTCAGGGACATTGGTTTGTTGTGGGGTTTTGGAATAACTTCCTGATTTTCGTTGTTCAAACTCTTCTAAATAATTCTCAACAGCTTTTCTACTTGTTAGGTTCTGTCTTTTCCAATTCAGTAAAATGCTATTGATGTATTTAAAACTTAGCTTTTTATTTAGGACAGCTTCTTTCAAAGCAAGGTTCATGATTTCAGCAGACATACCGTCTTCTTTTTCCCATTTAGTAAAATCTTCAATTTCAAACGGTGACATCATGCGTCCTGTTTCATTTTCGTAGTTGTCAAAAAAATCTTTCAAAGAAAATGCGCCTGATGATGCTGCTACATCATCTATACTCAGTCTTGATAACTCAGTCTTAATATACTCAGTCTTAATTCCCTGTAAATTTTCCAGTTCTTGACCTGTAAATTTTCCAGTTCCGTGCTGTAAATTTTCCAGTTCTTGACCTGTAATTTTTCCAGTTCCATTGATATATAAGCGATTAGGTTTATTTATGCCCTGTCTAACCTCAGATAACAATCCAATTTTCTTTAATTCTTTTTTGGATTTGATAGCTGTTTTTTCTGTAAAGTTCAACTTTCCTATCAGTTGTTCATTGGTAAAATACTGATACAATTTGCCGTCATCGTCGTACCACTTGTTTTTAATTGATAACGCTAAGCGATCAAACATTAACATGTACATGATTTTGGCATTAACACTTAATTTGCTATAAGGTTCTTTAAATAGCCATTTAGGCATTTTATAGAACTGATATTGTTCCACTTCGTGCTTATACATTTAACCCCCTATCTCCCTTGCATTTGAATCACCGCTCCATATCTTTCTAGATATTCTGGTGCTTCTCCTGTATTCTTACTGTCTTCTACTGTGTTTTCTGTGTCGATTTTGCTCGGTATTTTGGTAATCTGATACATTAGCCATAAGGTGATTAAAACCACGATAGCGAGCCAAAATGGGCTTAAATTGAGCTCTTCATTCATATTTCTAAAATCACTTTCTTTAGTTATAATATCCTTATTAAAAAGTAAAGGAGGTGCCCACATGCTTGATCCTTACATCCCTGGTCAATACATTCAAAGGGAAATTGATGAAATCATTGAATTAGTTCGTGACCGTAGCAAGTTCGAACCTGTGAGAGTTCGTGAAGTCCAAGAACACATTCAAAAAATCCTTATTCAGCATGAGGCTGAGATTCTAGCTCGTCTTGAGCAAACTCAAAATCCCAAGGTTTGAGAAATGCTAAGTGTCGTTGCTTAGTTTCTTCTATTTTTTCTTTAAGCAAATCTGAAGATGAAGGCAATAAGGCATTCAAATCTTCAATTGCGATTCTGTAATTAGTGACTCTTTCTCGGCTAGGAGAGGGTCGCTTTTGTGAATAAGGGTATTTTTTAGGTCTCATCTTGTCATTTCCTCCAACCGTTTATCGTAACTTTCTAAAAATAAATTCTTAAAATTGGTATAGAACTCTTGTGCTAATTTGATGTCACGATCTTTCAGTTCATTATTCTTTGTCACCCCAAAAATTCGCAAGGTCAGCAGTCTCAAAGCGTTATGAATATCATAATCTGAAACCTTATGATAATCAGCTTCACCAGTAGCCTTATTAACCTTTGGAACTTCTTTAAAAATAAAGCGTCTAGGATTAAGGGCATGGCTGCCATCTAGCTTCTCAACCACGTTCGGATACTTCTCGTTGATTGGTGTGATCTCTTTATTATCATCGATTTTAACAGGACGAAAAGCGCTAGCTACATCCACTTTAAATCTCTTTTCTGCCATACGTTCGTTAAGTAATTGGTCTAGTTCTTCTTCCGTTAATGTGTAAGTTTTAGTCATGTGTTACTCCTTTGATTTTGTTCGTAGGTCATCCAGACTAACACCTAAAGCGTCAGCAAGTTTTTCTGCTTTACTAAAGCCAATATCTCGAAACTTAGTGTCCCTAATGGTTGTATAAGGCACTCCAACCGTAGACAAACAAGAGTCTTAAAAATAGTCAGACTTAATACCTTATCTGCGTGCTCCTTAACCAGCACAGTTTGGCGGGGGTTAACCGATCATTCTGATAAGGTATCAAGTTTAGGTCGTAGCATATAAATGTCATATCAATTGCAGTACCAGGGACGATACTGGTCAAGTATTGATGACTACTGCTTCTAGTTTGAGCAGAATAATTTCCGTAACGCCTTCTATGAAGCAGATAGATAGGCGTTTTTTTGCTGACGCCATAGGTGTCAGTCTAGATGTTTCAGAGTACACAAAAAGCGTACCCGTAAAAAAGTGTTTACTAAATACAGGTACGCTGTTATAATATAAGCGTATCCTGTATTCTATGAATATGGGTGCGTGTTCCGCCTAACGCTCTCGCCGTCCAAAGTTTGAGCGTTGGGCTTTTTTAATTGTCAAAAAATTCTTCGACCGCTTTTCTCACAACTTCCATTTTACCTAAACCGTTTTGCTCGGCATATTCAGCAATGTTATTGTGCATTGTTTCAGTCATTCGGACAACAAGTTGTTTATCCATTGGTTCAGAACCTTTGACAGGTCGCCCCATTTTTGCCAAATCTGTCACCTAAATAAATCAAGTAGCAGATTTATAATACTTAATGCTAAAGCAATACTAGCGATAATCAATGACCGTTTATCTTTATCCATTGTCTTTCTGCTTGGAGCTATGCTATAATCAAAGTATACGAAACCACCGAGGGCTTTCGCCCTCAGGTCTCGTTATAAGCTTATTCGAGGAACTCTTTAACCAATTTGATCAGTTCGATGATGACAATTATCAAACTTATCTTATCACTGGTTGAGAGTTTTTCTTTTCGCTTATCTTTTCGACTTCGCATAGCTCCACTTCCTTTCTGTTGGATTTGGTTAATTCCTTAACCATGATTTAATTATACTCTTTTGCAATGCTTAAGTCAATACTTTTGCAATGCTTTTTTTATTTCACCTTATCATCAAGTAAATCAATCGCTTTTACAACAGTATCAGCTTTTGACACTCCTAGCCTTTCTGATAAACTGGTAATTTTATCAAATTCCGCTTGAGTTAGTCTGATAGCCATGTGTTTGTTGCGTTTGGTTTCACCTTTGATAGGTCGCCCCATTTTTGCTGACATGCTATCGAGTAAAATACCAAATAGCAAGGCCTAAGACAATAAGTCCAACAACAAATGAAGTCTTGTCTTTCCAACTTGTTTTGGAAAGCGTTAACTCACCATGTTTAAATTTCTTATGGTAAAGCACTTTCTCTTCCATTGATTTTAACCTGTCCTTATGCTACAATTAACTAAACAGTAGTTAGGGCTTTCGCCCCACTACTTTAGAACTTAATGGTTATCTTTATGAAGAAGAGGTTGATTGTGACGGTCACCTCTTTTCTCTTAGATAGCCATTTTTCTATGTGCTTAGTCATTGGTAAGTCCTTTCTGTTAGATTTGGTCAATTCCTTAACCATGATTTAATTATACATTATGTGTCGCACTAAGCCAATACTTTTTGCGACACATTTTTATTTTTCTTGATTTTCTCCAACGCACCCATATTCAATTTTCAAAGGACTATTTAAAACTTACTTATAAACTAACCGCTTGATCCAACTTATCTTGTGTGTGTTTAGTAACTAACCCCCACTTGATAAGCAGGTCATATCGTTCTGCTTTTTCGTATAGTTCATCGAACTCACGATTTAAGCGATGATTTTCGTTGCGCAAAAAGTTATTCTCCGAGAGTAAATCTTGTATCATATCCACTTAGATTCAACCCCTTTTCGAATTCTTTCTTAGCTTTATCAAACCGTTGCGCTTTGACTTCCCAAGGCTCCCATACATATTCCGGCGTCAACTGTTCTCGTGTTTGTTTAAATAGTTTTTCAAAAATTCTCATTGCTATGCTCCTTTAATCTTGATATTTTCTGACTTACGCCATTTTTCATAGGCTGATAACTTGGTAGATCGACCGCCAATTTTATCAATATATGGGCGATATTCTTTCACTTTGTACATTCTACGTAACTGCTTCTGAATCGTTTCTTTTGACTTACCAGCAAATTCTGCTAAATCTTCGTCGTTTAACCATAATTCTTCATAAGGCACTTGTATACCATTTTTTAAAACTGCTAACATAATAATTCCTTTCGTTTTTGTGTTATAATTCAATAAATTTGTTTTATTTTGAGTCCGACTGCAATCGGACTTTTTTTCTACTCACCGACACCCGCAGCGCTACCAAGACTTTTGTAAAATATTTAGAGGAGTTTATTTTTTGTCTATACGTAATGGTACTGGGTATGGAAATTATTTATTGATTGCTTGATAGCGCCATGGCTATCGGTGAGAGTGTGAGTTATCTAAAATAATCCAAGCTGATGTCTAGTGCGTCAGCTATTTTAACCATGTTTGGCCATGATAAATATTTGGTTGTTCCGTTTTTTAAGTTAGTAAAGTGACTTCTGTCGACATCTGATAATTTTGCTAGTTGGTTTCTATTCAAGCCTTTTTCTTCCAAAATCTTCTCAAGTTTTTCCCACATATTCTTCTCCTTTTTATATTGAAAACACAAGATATTGTACCCAAAAAGTCATCTACAACTATATGTTGTATTTTTAAAACATTTTTGTTATGATCTATACATAACAAACAAGATCTCTCGCTGGCCTCTCAAACTAGCTTTTTCTTGTTAGTTAAATCTGACAAGAAAGGAGAATTTTATGAGTAAAAATAACATTGAATTAGCAAGCGAAATTGTATCTGCAATGCATGACGAGTTTTATAAGGCTTACTACATGCAGAGAGATTTCTCAAAACCATTCGGTCAGTACGTTGCTGAGCAATACGAATTGATTTACAATGGTATCAATGATGCTGTTTCAAAAAGTTACGAATAATGTCGATAGCTATCCATCAGATCACAAGCAATATCAATATGGTCTTGACGCTTAGGATTTAAGTGAATTATAGCTTTGGTTGTAAAATCATTAAATGCGTGTTCTGCATATTCATGTTGAACTGGTTCATCCAGTTCTTTTTTTATCCTCCCACTATACGGGTATCGTTTTGGTTTCATAGTGTCCTTTCTGTCTTATGTTTTTTGCTATAATCTCCTTATCACAATAGAAAGGAGATTCTCTATGTCTTTTAACAAAGAGCTTGCTGATAAAATTCTTGACTTTGCCAAACTTGAACCAACTGTCCAAGTAGGTGAAGGGCACGACTTCTTTGCTCCAGAATTTAATGCAGATGATTTCAAAGATACTGCCAAACAACTGATTTCATCTGGTCAAATTTCTGCAATGATTGAAGAAGATTACAGCGGTCTATTTCTTGCTTTCAGATTCTAATATCTGAATTTCTGCCACCATGTCGTTGATTACCACTTTTTGAGGTATGAACGTTATGGTGGCTTTGGGTTTCTGTCCTGCTGGCATCTCTAATTTAAAGTCGGTTACTCCACGTCCAAGAACCCAGTCGCCAATTTTTATTTCATAACCTCTGGAAAGAAGTCCTTGATTTTCGCTTGGCTCTACCTTTGGTTTAATCGATAATGTTAGTTCGTGCATAGTGTCCTTTCTACGCCACATCATCCAAAAACTTGTTGATAAAGTATTGCTGACCTTTGCCAGTAACTTTTGAAGTCTTGTTAATGCTGATATGACCATCGGCATGCTGGATATTGGTTTCTTTGATTTCAAATAACCCCAACTCCATGCTCTTTTGTGTTGGCATGTTCCAACTAGAACCGCGCTTCTTGATCAAGTAACCTTTTTCCCTCAACCATGCAAACAAGCGATTTGCGCCGATTTTACAGCCGTTTTGGCTGATTAACTTAGCTAGATCACCTACTAAGATAGAGGTGTGACTAGCGCTTACTGCGTCTGCAAAGATAACCTTTGGCTTGTCCGCTTCGATTTGCGCTTCTAGCTTATGAACTTTCTTATCAGCCATGAGCAAGGCTCTCGCCATGATTTTTTCAGGGCTGTTGAAATCTTTCTCAACTTGGATAAAGTACTTGCGGACTTGTTTTGATTTATCATTACGTTGAAGCATGGCAATTTCTTTAGCCATATCGAGTTTCAAAACAAAATCTTGAATATTTTGTTTAGCTTGGGTGTGGAAGATTTCACGCCCTAAGAAATCAATGTTTTCTTCAAAACCATAAGCTACCATTCTTTCAAACCATCGACTAAAGCGATCTGTAACTTCAAGGGCTTTATGCAAATCTCTCGCACTCACAACCGGTTCATGATTATTATTTAGTGTTACATTAATTAATTCTTTCATAGTGTTCTTTCTAGTTTGATATTTTCTGTTTTAAAACGAATTTTTTACCTAAAAAAATAAAGTCCGTATCAACGTTATAAAAATCTGCTAGTTTTTTTAACAAACTCATCGGAATATCTGTGCTATCCTTCTCATATTTGAGTAGAGTCTGTTGATGTATATTAAGTTTCTCAGCAACTTCTTTAGCTGATAAGTCATAATTTGCACGTAACGCTTTCAACGTCATCTTCGTCATCCTACCACCTCCTTTCATCTAAATTCATCTAGACTGACATCTAGAGCGTCAGCGATTTTGACCATTTTTGTGAATGAGATATCTTTTTTTCCAATATACATTATCGCGTTATAACTAATACCGGTTATCTCTGACAGTTCCTTCTTGGTCATTCCCTTATCAATTAAAATTTTATCAAGTGTTTTTTTCATTTCCTATTGCCACCTACACAGGAGTCTGGTCGACGTTGGTTCAAAAACTAATATTTATCAGCGTACAGTTCTTTGATAACTGTGCGCTTTTTCCATAAGCAGAAACATCGTCCAAAGATATCAATCTGAATCCACGCTTCAGCATAGTCCACACCAGATCTGGCATAGTGTGTGATGTAGTGATTAATCATCATCTCCCCACCTCCTTCCTGTGATATAATTGAAATAAAATGATTGGAGAAAAAACATGGAAAATTTTCAATTTTGGCTCACACTCGGTACTGCTACTATCCCCGCATTGCTAACAGGACTAGCTAGTTTTAGCGCATCTTGGATGAAAAATCGTTCTGATATTAAATCGCTAGAAAAGCAGTTCTCTCATGATTCGGAAATGGTCAACCTTAACCATAAACACGAAATCGACAACCTTCAGAAAAAATTTGAACAAGATTTTGAACAAATGGAGAAAAGGCATCAACACGATATTGAAAGAATGAAAGAAGCACACAAACTTGAGCTTGAAAATATCCAGAAAAAATCAGAAGTTGACTTGACAAGTACAGTAGCACAAGGTCTGATGGCTATGCTCACACCAGCTATGACTCCAGCAATAACTAAGTACTTAGAAAACAACGACATTTTCAACCAACCTGAGAAGTAGGCTAATTACTGCTTCTTTTTTTATAGTCTTCCCAAACTTTGTTGTACATTTCATCACGCATTCTCTTTGACTTTCTGTCAACAACTGTAGTGACGATAATATAGGAAATTAAAGAAGCGATTATAGATACTAACAACGATAATATAATATAATTTGGCATTAATTTGCTCCTTTCTAATTCCTCTCAGAAATTTTTTAATACCAGCCAAGCAATCAATCCTAAAATAATCAGACCGATCACCCAACCGCTATCAATCTTTATTGATAGTTTTTCTTTGCCATCTTCTGATGTCTTATGGTAATCATAAGATCCAAATAACAGTTTTTTGATGTTCATGTGCTTTCCTTTCTATATGTTATAGTCGGCTTATCCTAATGAAAGGAGGATAAGTTATGGTGACTTGCCATATTGTGATTGATGGTCATTCTGAGCCAGTTCCAATGACACTTCCCGCTATTCCAACTATCGGCTCTGTCATTGCTAAATCAGCAGACCATAAATCTGAACATTATTTAGTAAAATGTGTTGAATATATCAACGGACATGATACTATCAATCTACATGTTCAACCATTTCCTAATCAAGTAAGTGCTGTCAACGCTGTTGATGGTTTCAGGAACAGTAGGTAAATCTACTACCTTTACCCAATAGTTATCTAGTACTCTTTGATCAACGTAGACCGCTTGCTCGCATAACCCGACATGTCCATCAAAGACTATTGCTCTGCGAACAAGTAGGTCTTTTTCTACTGCAACAATCCGTCCTGCAATCTCTCCAGAAATTTCAAGATATTTGCCGACTAGACTTTCCATTTTCGTAACCCTCCTACTTTACTTGTAAGAAAGTAACCACTATGGTATAGTAAACATAACCCCTTTAAGGGGTGGGGGATTCTCAACCCCCTATCCGATTACCATGTAATCGAATATTTTATTTTGAACCTAAACCAAAGAATTTGAATTTCGAACTCCATTTCTTTGTGTTTAGGCTTTTTGTTTTGCCTACTTTCCAATGTGGCTACCTCCTTTCTTTCGGTCATTTCCTTGACCTTGATTATATTATAATCCGTTTTAAAACGAATGTCAATATAAAAACGAAAAAAAACGAATTTTTTTATCCTTTTTTATTTACTTTTACGTTTTAAATCGTTATTATAATAGTAAAGAGTATAAAGAAAAGAGGTGCGACATGGCAAGAGGTCGAGGAAAATCTACCCCTCAAGACAAAGAGGCTATGATTTTTATTTCAAATAAAATAAATCAACTTCTATTGGAAAATAAACTAAAGCAATCTCACTTGGCTGATATGTTAGAAATACCCAGAAGCAGTTTCAATGAATATGTGAAGGGGAATGCACTGCCTAAACCGGGCAATGTTCAAAAGATAGCTGATTATTTCGGTTTATTAAAATCAGATATTGACCCTCGTTTTAAACCTAGCAGTTCCACCCCCTCCCCCACTCCCCAAGTCCTCCATCTCGACCGTGAACTCGAAGAACCACGTCATAGCCAGTGGATTTCGCACGGTGAAAAATTACTAGACGAACAGGAAGCTGAAAAAACAACTGTCAACGAACCCCTCTACGAATACAAAGTCTTTGAAAAACTAGCAGCTGGAACAGGATATACTTATTTCAATGACGGGAACTTTGACATTGTCTTCCACGACGAAAAGATGGACCACGACTTTGCCTCTTGGGTATTTGGGGATTCCATGGAGCCAACCTATCTAAACGGGGAAGTTGTCCTTATCAAGCAAACTGGCTTCGATTATAACGGCGCTATCTACGCTGTCGATTGGGATGGGCAGACCTATATCAAGAAAGTCTATCAAGAGGAAAACGGTTTGCGCTTAGTCTCTCTAAACAAAAAATACGCTGACAAATTTGCACCATACGACGAAGACCCACGCATCATCGGTAAAATCGTCGGACACTTCCAACCAAGTGAGGGGTAGTTGAATGATGAAAATATTATTTTGGATAATAATTATCGCTTTAATAGTACACAATTGGAAATACTTACTCCTCGCATTGGCTGTGTTTGCTATTCTTTACCTGACATATAATAAAACTAACAGTAAAGAAATCACACTACCTTCTGTAAGTCCATCAACGAATGATACACCTATATTAGATGATCGCTATCAAAATATTTTACTACGTCGCCCACAGTTATCTAATTTTGTTGAAGGTGACTACAACGATGCTTTTGATGATAGCTATCACACTCCAGAAGGTTATAAATTAAGAGAACTTCTGCTACTAGTATGGTGGGGAAAATCTCAAAAGGGCAAGGCTTTAGATGTTCGTATTCCCAAATACTACTATGACAGATATAAATTAAACCCAAACGAAGTTACCAAAAGATTCTTTGCTGATGGTTTACTTGAGTATGATGAAACAAAAGATTTAGTGAGATCCACTACTGCTGGTAAGGAATTACAACAGAAATATTCAAAACTTTGGGAAATTCATTCTTTAAAAGAATATCATGCCAATTTAGATAAAGAGTTTACTAATTGGGATATTGATAAATTTTTGCTAACTAGACATAAGCAAAAGATTGAATACCTAAAAGCATCATCTCAATTTTACGATGATATGGCTAATTTTCTCAGAAAGAACTATCCAAAAGAAGAACAAGATATTTTATACTATCAGGATGCAAAACGTACTGATCAATCTAATATCAGTAAACTAAAAGAACTACTTGATAATTTAGAAGAATAAACAAAAACCCCATGTTATCACTGACAAATGACAATATAAAAAAACATGCAGATGAGGTGATGGGAAAGAATTTTGGAATTTAATTTATAGAGAAGAATGGAAAGAAAACCAAAACAGAAATACCTTGGACTAGTTAATCAACTAGAAGAACACGGAGTTGTTTTTAAACTAATATCTAAAGGTAAAGCTATCACTTTCTTAGAAAAGAATAATTACTACTACAAAGTTGCTGCTTTTCGGAAAAACTTTAAAAAGAAAGACGGGAAATATAAAGACCTTGACTTTCAACATTTAATTGACTTAGCAACCATTGATATGTATATTCGAGATACACTACTAGATATCGCTATCAATGTTGAGCACTTCATCAAGGTAGAGTTATCACGCTTAATCACAAACAATACTAATGAAGACGGTTATACCATTGTGCAAGATTTTGCTGTGACTTATCCCAGTTATTACCAAAGCACCTATGAGCGCTTTAGAAAATCACGCTATCAAAAAGACATGTTTCTAAAACGTGGAGCTATCATCCCAATCTGGGTACTCATGGAGCACATGGATTTTGGGTGCTTATTAAAGTTAGTAAAACTCTATTACTTAAAATACAAACCTAAATCACTCCAAAAAGCATTCTATCTCGGAAATAATGCTCGGCATATCAGAAATGCTTGTGCACATAACAATGTGCTCATGATTAATGTTTTCAAAGATGATGAAAAATTAAAAAAAGTAAATGCTGAGGTTAGTACGTTTGCAAAACAAAAAGGCGTTCTGCGCTACCGAAAATATCGTAAAGTGAACGATTTATTATCACTTATGGCGCTATCAAATACTTATTGTTCGACAGCTGTACAAATGCATCAAAATATTAAAATGAATAAACTAGTAGATCGAATGCAAAGATACTCTGACGATTATACTAAAGCACCCGAATTGGTAAAAATGTTTATTATTTTCAGCAAAATCATTGACAATAATACAAACATTTTGTAAACTAACTTTAGTGGAAGACTGATTTAGTTCAGCGCCCTATGACATATGCGTGCGTATGTAAGGGAACAGAAACTTTAGGAAGCCAGTTCGATTTTGTCGGACTGGTCTTTTCTTTTTACAAATAAAAAATCCCCACACTCTCACCGACCAAAGCTGAGTGTAGGGAATCCATGTATAATAAAGCAGGTTTAAATACCTCTCTTTATTGTACCCATTTTAACATAGAAATGAGGTTAAAACAATGTGGATTGAAGAATTATCCGACGGCAGATATAAATACTTTGAACGTTATAAAGACCCATATACCAACAAATTAAGACGTGTATCTACCATTTTAGATAAAAACACGGCTCAAGCTAGGAATAAAGCTACTCTAATTTTACAAGACAAGATAGCTGATAAATTAACACAGTCTAACATCTCACAATTGACCTATGGAGAGCTTTTGAAAGAATATCTAGCACAATGGCTGCCAAGCGTCAAAGATTCAACTAGGCGTGGCTATATCGTCTCTGACGGTCATTTAGAAAAGGTAATATCTGCTGATACAATCATATCTAAAATTGATAAGAAATTTGTTCGTAGTGTTTTAGATGAGCTACAAAAAACATTGTCTTATTCTGTTGTCGCAAAGTGTCGAAAAAGACTACATGCTGTCTTAGGATATGCTATTCAGATGGACTATCTGACAACCAACCCGACAGATGGTGTCCTAGTACCAAAACCAAAGGAAGAATACAAACCAGATAAACCCCTATTTTTGACTTCTGACGAAGTTTCTGAACTTGTAGGTAGACTTATATCAAATGATGAAAATAGAATCGCAGACATCGTTTTATTTATGTTTTTGACGGGTGTCCGCTATGGTGAATTAGCAGCATTGACCAAAGACAAGATAGACTTTGAAGAAAACAAAATTCTGATCAATGGCACCTTTGATTTTCAACTTAGGGAAACGACTACCACTAAAACCGATAAATCAAGACGAAATATTTCTGTTTCGGAAAATGTCATGGCAATCGTTAAACGTAATCTGAAGCTATCGACTGATGTTGTATTTTCAAATAGCCAAGGTACGCCAATCAATATAGCCTATGTTAATAAGCGCTTGAAACAGTATGGCAATTACCATACACATATCTTTAGACACTCCCATATCTCTTATCTAGCTGAAAATGGGGTACCGGTAAAAGCTATTATGGATCGTGTTGGACACAGTGACCCTAAAACAACTTTAGCAATTTACAGCCATACAACAATCAATATGCAACAATTAATCAATAAAGCTACTGATAATTTTGCCCCTAATTTGCCCCTTAATTCAAACGATAATTAAAAGAACCCTATTAAATCAAGGGTTCTTTGCGTTTTTTATTGTCCCCTGCCGGAATCGAACCAGCAACGACTCCTTAGGAGGGAGTTGTTATATCCATTTAACTAAGGAGACCAAGTAGTTCTATTTTACCTTAGTCTCTCGCCACTTGCAAGTTTTTGCCTTACTACTTTTTAACTTCTTCTCGATATTTTTCCATTTTCTTTTTAAAGATTTCACCATTGCTAGGAGGAGTATAGGTTACCGCGTTTGCTCCCGCAGCAATCACTTCTTGTATACTCTTTTCTGTGGGTCCACCTGTCGCCATTATTGGGATATGAGGATAGATTTGGCGAATATTTCTGACCATATCAACTGTCTTAGCACCACCACTAACATTTAGAATATCAACACCTGCCTCGAGACGCGAGGCAATGTCTGCCGTTTCTGTGACAACAGTGTAGATAATGGGAATATCGACAAAAGTATTGATCTCTTGAATTGTTGCCGAATCAGCTGGTCCATTGACAACAACAGCGGTCGCCCCTTCTGCTTCCGAAAAGAGACTCATATTAGCAGAGCGCTGACCAGCTGTTAAGCCACCGCCGACTCCCGCCAAAACAGGAACATGTGACACCATCATAATACTTTTTAAAATAGCGGGATTTGGGGTAAATGGATAGACAGCCAAGATAGCATCTGCATCGTTGTTAGCAATGATCGAAACATCGGTAGTAAATATAACAGACTTGATTTTTCGCCCATAAATTTCAATTCCTGAACAGTCTTTGATAGCTTTTGGAACTTCCACAATTTCTTGTCTTAATTCTGATCGAATAGAAGGAATGTTTTCTGTCATTACTCGCTCTTTCTTCTTTTAGCTAAAAAAACTCTTCCCCTAAAGGAAGAGCTCGAGACACATCGCGTCAGATTAACGACGGACTTCTTTGATACGTGCAGCTTTACCTTGCAATGCGCGTAAGTAGTAAAGTTTAGCACGACGAACGCGACCATGACGAGTCACTTCGATTTTTTCAACACGTGGTGTGTGGATTGGGAAAGTACGTTCTACCCCGACACCACCAGAGATTTTACGAACAGTATACATTTCTGAAATCCCTTGACCTTTACGTGAAATAACAACACCTTCAAAGATCTGAACACGTTCGCGGTTACCTTCGACAACTTTCGCATGGACACGAACAGTGTCACCAGCACGGAACTCAGGAATATCAGTACGAAGTTGACTTTCAGTCAAACTTTGGATTAATGGATTCATTTTTATTCTCCTTATCTTACTAATCGTAAGTACTTGTCTCAGCGGATTAGCCGTATTTCGTGCGTCCATCACACACGAATGATATTATACCACTTCTCAGATCTTTTGTAAAGCATCATAATAGCTTTTCACTTCTTTTCCATAGCATGTTTCTGCAAGTGATAGATAGACGGTAAGTATTGTAAACAACTAACTATAGTTAAGACGATAAAAGCATAAGGAGTATTGGCAAAACCAAAAACTTCTCCCATGATTAAGAGCGGGCCTAAAATAGTATTGGTCGCACTAGCAAATACAGCAATGTAGCCAAGAGCAGCTAATAACTCTATCGGCAGGCCTAGAAAAGGGGCTAGAATTACCCCGAAACTGGCTCCAATTGAAAATAAGGGCGTAACTTCTCCCCCTTGAAACCCCAGTGCGATAGTCACAACTGTTAAAAACAACTTTAAAATCCAATCGTAGACATAAATCTTACTGCCTAGAAAGCTAGCCTCAATGAGGTTAGTCCCTAGTCCAGAATAGCGTCCGTGTTCCAAAATCAGAAGAATAAAAGATAATATCAATCCCCCAATAGCCATTTTAAAATACGGATTTGGTACTATCTTAGTCAACTTAGCCTTAATCAAATGCAGGCTAAGCGCAAAGCATTTTCCGATTAAGGCAAAGAAAAGACCGGCAATCAGCAATTTCCCAATGGTTAGGAAATCTAACGGTAAATCCGAGCGTATGAGATGATGGAATTTCTCTAAACCTAGTGAATGACTGGTCTGACTAGCTATGAATGCTGCTGTAAAAACGGGTAAAAAAAGATGAAATCGTATTTTTCCAATAACTAAGATTTCCAAAGCAAAGAAAGTTGCTGCCATTGGTGTCTGAAAAAGCCCACCGAATCCTGCCGCCATACCAATCACCAGCAGTTCTTTTCGATAATTTTTTAAGGAGCGAAGACTTGTGAAAGTCGTTGCGATGGTCGCTCCCAGCTGGACAGCTACCCCTTCGCGACCGGCTGATCCACCAAAGAGATGGGTTAACCAAGTAGTCAAAATGACTAGTGGTACCAAACGCTTAGGAATTTTCTCACGCTTATCATGTTCCACTTCAAAGACCAGGCTCATACCTTTGAAACTCTCTCCGCCAAATTTCTGGTATAAAAAAGCAATCAAAGGTCCTACCAAACCTAAAAAGGGAATGGTCCAATAAGGAAACTGTGTTCTTATTTCCGAGACAAATAGTAAGCCTCTGCCAAAGAGAGTCGTTAGTATGCCAGCCGACACCCCAACCATTAACGAAGCAATTTCTAAACTGAGCAAACATCGGTAATAACGACTTTGCTGTTTCATAGAATTTCCTTTCTAAACACCAATAAAAAAGCCAATGAGACTACAACAAAAGCCGTAGACGTCATCGGCGTGTCAGCCATTTGGTTTTCGCAAGAGAGGCAATCATTCCCTGTTTTTAACTTACACGCGCAGATAATTCCTCTGCAAAACGTTCTAAGTTGACAATATCCTCATCGTCTGCAGCTAAATCAACCTTGACAGACTCGGCCCCTTTTGTGGCACCGGTTAGAGCAAATTGCTTATCAAAATCATCCACACAAGTACAGAAATCATCGTAAAAAGTATCTCCCGATCCTGCGCAACCATAAACTTTTCCTGATAAATCAAGATCAGCTAATTCTTCGTAAAAATCAACGATTTCATCAGGCAATTCACCATCGTCATAAGTATAGGTCACAACGATACAAATATCGGCATCTTCAAAATCGCTAGCTTCAACCATGGTACACTCATCCATTTCAACCGTGTGTCCCAATTCTTCCAATTTGTTAGTAATAATATCAGCTAGTTCTTCATTATTACCTGTCATGCTGGCATAAACCACTTTTGCTAAGGCCATATGTTCCTCCATGTCATTATATCACAGGTTATTGTATCATATTTTGCAATTGGCTCGCAAATCTATTTCATCATAAGCAAGACAAACATATGAAAGTTCTTTAGTGAAAAATAACTTTTTGTATTTCAAAGTCTAGGTATTTCAACGATAGGAAAGACTCAGAAACTGTCAACTTTTTTAACGGTACTATCAGCCAAGAATAACTGTTTCATGCGTACAAGCGTGGATTATAAGTGCCCTCACTTGAAATCACTTTTTATTTTTGCTAGGCTTATCTCAATAAGCTTAAGGAGGTCTCACATGACTGATTATCAATTGCCAAAAGTCTGGCAAGAACCAGAAGAATATTCAGGACTTAACCGCCCCACGGCCGGAAGTCGATTTAAGCAACATTTACCCCGCGGTGAAAAACCTTTCCAAGTTTATTCGTTGGGTACACCAAACGGTATAAAGGTTGCAATCATGTTTGAAGAGTTGAAAGAACTTGGTGTAGACGTGGATTATGATATGTTCAAGATTGACATCTCAGCAGGTGACCAATTCGGCTCTGACTTTGTCGCCATCAACCCAAACTCTAAAATTCCGGCTATGCTGGATTTAATGCAAAGCAAAGAAATTAAAGTTTTCGAGTCAGCTAATATATTGTTGTATTTAGCCGAAAAATTCCAAGCCTTAATCCCTTCATCCCATCCAGAACGGACTGAAGTACTTAATTGGCTCTTCTGGCAGACTGGTGCTGCACCGTTTCTTGGAGGTGGTTTTGGACACTTCTTCCACTATGCGCCGGAAAAAATCAAATATGCTATCGATCGCTATACTATGGAGACAAAACGTCAACTCGATCTTTTAGATAAGGAACTCGCTAACAAGCCTTATATCACGGGTGATAACTATACCATCGCTGATATTGCTATTTGGTCTTGGTATGGTCGACTAGCTGAAGGCAAGCTCTATGATGGTTCCGATGTCTTTCTTGATATTACTTCTTATCCAAACCTGCTCAAATGGACCAAGAAAATCGCAGAACGTCCAGCAGTGCAACGTGGACTTGATGCTGAATACAAATGATGGTCTTAAAACTGCTTCAAAGAATTGAGTTTAGGCTCAATTCTTTTTTCATGTTATAATGAGAGTAACATTATCTAGGAGGTGTCTGATAGATGTGGCAAGTAAAACACTTTGACCAATTGAACACTCAAGAATTATTTCAAATCTACAAAGCACGTGTCGATATTTTTGTTGTAGAACAAGCGTGCGCCTATCCCGAAATTGATGAGCAAGACAAGATAGCTCTCCACCTCTTTCAGATGGATGAAGATGAACAACTTAAAGCCTACTGCCGACTCATACCCGATCAAACAACCATTAAATTAGGGCGCGTTTTGGTTGCAAAGGTACATCGTAACCAAAAGCTAGGACGTGAATTGGTGGCACAAGCCATTAGAGTCTGTCAATCTAACTTTCCAAATAAAGACCTTTTTGCTCAAGCTCAGACGCACTTGTGTCCCTTCTATCAGAGTTTCGGCTTTGAAAAAATCTCAGATTCTTATTTAGAAGACGACATCCCCCACACTGACATGTTATTGAAAACAGAGGAAGACTAATATGTTTCAAGATATTTTATCAACCATCAAAAACTACCAAACCATTATTATTCACCGTCATCAAAGACCTGACCCTGATGCGCTTGGGTCACAATTAGGACTAAGGGAAATCCTTCGTCATAATTTTCCAGAAAAAACAGTTTTAGCCACCGGCTTTAATGAGCCAAGTCTGTCTTGGATGGCCGATATGGATGAGGTCACTAATGATAACTATATAGGAGCTTTGGTTATTGTCACAGATACAGCCAATCAACCTCGTATTGATGATAATCGATACCATCAGGGAGAGTTTCTAATTAAAATTGATCACCATCCTGATGAAGATACTTATGGTGATATTTCCTATGTCGATAATGATGCTTCAAGCGCTAGTGAAATCATCACTGAATTTGCTCTCGAAACTCACCTACAATTAACAGCGGAAGCCGCTCGTCTTCTTTATGCTGGTATCGTTGGTGATACTGGACGTTTTCTTTACCCGTCAACGACTGCTAAAACCATGCGAATAGCAGCTGAGCTTAGAGCATTTGACGTAGACTTTGCTGGCATGGCTCGGCAAATGGATTCGTTCCCTTTAAAAATTGCTAAATTACAAGGATATGTGTTAGATCACATGGATATTTCAGAGAACGGGGCAGCTCGTGTCACCTTGACTCAAGAGATTCTCAAAGCCTTTGAGGTTACTGAAGCAGAATCATCTGCTATTGTTGGAACTCCCGGTAAAATTGATAGCGTCCAATCTTGGGCTATCTTTGTCCAGCAAGCTGATGGACAATCCTACCGTGTGCGCATGCGTAGTAAAAGTGTCGTGATTAACACGATTGCTCAAAAACATGATGGCGGCGGTCATCCATTAGCTAGCGGGGCAAACTCTTATAGCCTAGAAGAAAATGATCAAATTTTCCAAGAAATGATTGTTGCTATTGACAACAAGGAGAATTAAAATGACTATTTTCAAAAGATTACTCAATAATGAAGTGATTGCCTATCTGATTTTCGGAGTTCTAACAACTCTGGTATACTTGGTGGCTAGAACGATCTTATTCTCAATTAGTCACCAAGCCACAATCTCAGCTGTCCTTGCCAATGCTATCGCCATTCTTTTCGCCTTTTTTACCAATGATAGCATTGTTTTCAAACAAGAAAAAAACGGTTGGCCAAAACGACTGGTTTCATTTGTTGGTGCTAGACTATTCACGCTACTCATCGACTTAGCCTTAGCCTTTACGTTGGTGGAACAATTTCCTGAACTTATCGGTCAATTCGTTGGACAGGATTTAAACAAAGTTAATCTGATTGAGTCGCTTATCGCACAGGTCATTATTGTTATTGTCAATTACATCATTAGTAAATTTTTCGTCTTTAAAAACAAGAAAACAAGCTGAGTTAATCAACTTGTTTTTCTTTTTCATCATTATTTAGCGTATTCTTAATAAGGCTAATGACATTACCATCACGTGTTTCAAATTCATCCATGTATTTTTTCTGATAAGAAGCATTTAAAATAGCACCAAAAATAATGACTTTAGCAAATACTGTAAACCAGAGCATGAAGGCCAAAATAGTAATCGAGCCAAACATTCTAAGATTGTCCAAGCGGTCCATCATTGACGTGACATAACGCCCAAAAAGGCTGGTCATGGTCATAAAAACGATAGCCGTGAACACCGTACCAGGTACAATGTATCTGATATGTCGGATATGAACATTTGGTAAAATATAGTATAAAATACCTAGAGCAATCAGAAAAACGATTGCCGTAACTGGCTGCGTCAAACTCATCAGAAGATCAAATAGGTTGCGATCAAATGGATAATTTGAATAAAGCAGGTGCAAAGCAGCCTTACCAAAGGTCGATAAAAGAATGGCTATTGCTAAAAATAGAATCACAACAAGACTTGATAAAAAGCCAAAAAGATAACCCAAGACAATATCGCGGTGATCCTGAACACCATAAGCTTTGTTGATGGATTTTTGCAGAAAAGTCATACTACGAGACATAGTCCATAAACCAGTTGCGATCGAAATCCAGACCAGCCCAGTATTAGGTTCATTGAAAATATTGACAACAATATTAGCTGTGGTGTGATACAATTCTTCTGGCAAATTCTCCTGTAAGAAAACCAATATCTGGTCAGTATTAATATTGATATAAGGAAAGATGTTAGCTAAAAGCACAAAGAAGGGAAATATGGTTAAAAGAAGATAATATGCCACTGCTATACTGGACAAATCCATCTCCGAGGATCGAAACAGTTGTAAAAAGTATTTAACAAAATCACTGGATTGTAGTTTTGAAATGAATTTTTTCACGGGAATCTCTCTAGTAAGTTCTTTCTTCACCTTGGCTAGTTAAAATAACAGGACCATCTTTAGTAATGACAAACTGGTGTTCGTATTGACAAGAAAGACCACCATCAAGCGTCTTATGCGCCCAACCAGTTTTCATATCAGTATCAATTTCCCAAGTTCCTGTGTTAATCATTGGTTCAATGGTCAAAACCATTCCTTCTTTGAGACGAAGCCCTTTACCGGCTGTACCATAATGAGGAACATTTGGCGCTTCATGCATGGTTGGGCCTACACCGTGACCAACTAAGTCACGAACAACACCATAGCCATGGCTTTCAGCATATTCTTGAATAGCAGCACCAATGTCACCGATGCGATTGCCTACAAGAGCCTTCTCAATACCAATATACATAGCTTCTTTGGTAACAGCCATCAGATTTTTCACTTCATCCGAAACGTCGCCTACCGCATAAGCCCAGCAAGAATCAGCTAAACCGCCGGTGTAAGATTCCGTGTATTGCTTCATCTCAGCAACATTATCAAAATCCAATTTAGCAACATCAAGAACAGACCTATCTAAAGGCTCACTCAAAACCATATCTACTTTTAAAAGATCGCCATCTTTTAACATATAATGACGCGGGAAGGCATGAGCGACTTCATCATTAAGACCACAGCAAGTGGCATAAGGGTAATCCATAAGGTGGCCATCAACACCGATCTGCAAAGGGAGTACATTTTCCTCCTTACAGCGACGACGGACATACTCCTCAACTTGCCACATGTCAACACCTGGCTTGATGATGTCTCTCAATCCGATATGGATACTAGCTAAAAAGTCTCCTGCACGATCCATCGCTTCAATTTCACGCGCTGATTTTAAGGTTATCATTTTTTATTCTCCTACTATTCAATCTTTAAGTCATTTTCGTTGTAACAAGTGCTTTGGCAACTAGCTGATCGGTTGACGTCACATCAATATCAAGAGTCATACTGCGACGGCTCTCTGCAATAACCTTGGTTGTAATGGTTAAGACGTCATCGATTTGCAAAGCCTCTAAAAAGTATACCATCATTTGTTCAATAATGATATTCTTTTGGTGACGCTTCGTTAAAAGGGACATCGTTGCTTCTTTCAAAAATTCTGTTAAAACACCATAAGCTAATTTATCTGTATTATCAATCATATGTGGTTCAACCACAAACTGAAATTGACCATCTTTTAACATTTCTAAATTTGAAGCAAACTGTTCACTATAACTATGAATATGTGTTTTAGACAGGTTTTTCAAGGTCTCCATCACATGTCTGCGTGTTACTACACCTAAGAATTCTTTAGATTTATCCACTACGGGAAGCATGTCAAAGTCTTCAAAAACCATCTTTTGACTAACCGTTGCTAAGCTGATGTTAGGATTTGTGGTTACTGGTGTTTTAGCCATTACTTTCCGAATTTGCAGCTGCTGATCCTTCCCAATAACATCTCGCATGCTAACAATACCAACCACACGATTTTTACTATCGACGACAGGAAAACGAACATGGTTCGTTTCTTTGACCAAATCATGGTAGGCAGATACTAAGTCCTTATCCAGTAAAAAGCCGTACTCATCTTTAGCTAGATAGGTTTGCCCAACTGTTTTGATATCAGTCTTGATTCTAACGTTTGAAATAGCCTTATTGATTAAAGTGGCGACACTAAAGGTATCATAGGAGGTTACCATGACAGGAATCGCTAATTTATCCGCCGTTGTTTTGACTTTCTCAGAAATTGGAAAACCACCAGTCACCAAAATAGCATTACCATGTTCCAAAGCTAATAATTGAATATCATCACGGTCACCAACGATAAGCAAACCACCCGTGACCAAATGGTCTAAAATATTTTCTCGCGTCATGGCACCAATTGAGAACTTGCTGAACTCCTGTGACAAACCTTCTCGACCAGCCACCACTTCTGAGTCACTAATACGAGCAATTTCAGCAAAAGTGATTTTTTCCAGACTGATTTTTTTCTTATTTTCAATCCGTACAGTCCCGCTTCTAGGTCTGGTCTCAACAATTCCCCTATTTTCAGCTTCTTTAATCGCACGATAAGCTGTTCCATCACTAACATTCAAGTGATTTGAAATACTCCGGACACTGACACGTTTACCAATTCTTAAATTCTCCAAGTAATCAAGAATTTCCTGATGTTTACTCATATTGATAATCCTCACCTTGCAATTCCAGGCGGGTATACCGCCTCATTTTATGAGTGTAACGGTCGCTTCCTTTAAAACGTTCTTTTATTTTAAACCCACAAGCTTCTGCCAAAGCTTGACTTGCTATGTTTTCCTCATGAACAATAATGTCAATAGCACGAATCTCAAATTCCTTAAAGCAAAGGGCAAGCAAGGTTCTAAGACTCTCCGACATAAACCCTTGATGCCAGAATTCTTCTGACAAAAAATAACTCATCTCCACTCGCTTTTGCAAGTCATCTCTGTTTTCTAAACGGATAGCACCAATCACTTTACTCGTTTTTCTGTTAACGATTGCCCATTTTCCTAAAGGCTCTTTTATAAACGCTTCGACTAGTAATTCTGCAACCTCATGTCGGTTTTGATAACCTGGATGTATAAAAGTCGTCACACGAGGGTTTAATACCATTTCTGAAAAATCCTCTAAATCGTGATAGCTAAAAGGCCGAAAAAATAGCCGATCTGTTTCAAAAGTGGCAAACTGTGCTAATTTTAATACTACTGACATATTAAAATTATAGCACAACAGTTGAACTGTTTCTATATCAGAAGGTAAAGTTAACATTAAAATAACGATTTCTTCCACAAAAATAATACTCTTTTTAAGCTCAAAAGCCATGGACAATGTAAAGTTTTACAGAATGAGCAGGCTGAAGGTCTTGTCTAAGCAGCATCCGTACCCACCTAAGTACAATCTCATCGATAAAACATGGACTCACATTAAAAAGCATACTAAGATTAGTAGTAAAGAAATCTCCGACGGAAGAGAGTACTCACTACTAATCTTAGCATGTTTTTATTAAGTTTTATGTCTTGTTTTGCCAACTAAACAATTTAGGTACAATAAATGCTATCAACAGAAATAATGGTGCTGAAAGCATCATCGGCCATGCAACAAAATGATACTTAAACATTATCATTTGTCCGGCAATCATATTTACTATGACATGGTTTAACCCAATCCCAATAGTAAATACTACAACGAATGTAAGCATGATTCTTATAATACCTTCAGCAATGAGCATATTCTTTATCTGCTTATATGTCATTCCTACTGCATGAAGTGTTTTAAGTTCACCGCGCCTTTCGATTATTGATGTGTATGTTAGATTTACAAAGTTTAAGGTTCCTATTAATGCAAGGATTAAACTCATGGCACTTCCAATCAATAGAAATGTTCTCTTCATGTCATTAAAGCTCTCTTTATATTTATTTCTTGATTCAAAATCAAGAAGTGGTTTTGTCTTCTCGCTATATTCAGTTAACGATGCCTCTGTAGCATCTACGTATTCATCATCAACATCCATGAATAACTTCATGGCATTTTTACTATTTGAAAAAGATAAATATTCTGCTGATGGGAGCATAATACTAATATCAATAGTATGTGAAAAACCAGGACCCATAGAATGTGGAACTTTCCCAATTCCCATCACCTCATATGACTTCACTGAACCGTCAGGCATTTTCACGTCAATGTTTTCGCTAATTTTATAAAATGCTGAAGCTGCATCATCTTTAGAGCCTTCGATTGGTGATGAAATCACAACATACTTCCCCGTTTCAAACTTATTCCAATCGATTTTTCCAGCATCCATTTCAAGATTCTCGTAAACCATTTGATCCAATCCATAAACAATGCTATATACCTCTTGTTTATCCAAAATACTCGATGCATACTCATTTGCTTCGTTTGGATTCATTTTATTTTTAATAGATTCGTAAAAGTTTTTTACTTTTTTAAAAGCTGCATCATCTACTTTATGCACTCCCAATGACATATAAATTGCTCCAATAGTCTCTACGCCTTTCAATTTTCTACAATATTCAATGTCATCCTGATTCACCCCTTCATAATCCGCTACTAAAGAATGTTTGTTGAAAACAGAAGCGTCCGCCACAGTAAAATCAGATCTAGAAAAACTGCTTATATATTTATCTTCATCAAAACTTGCTACAAGAGACATGGTTATATTCAGCATAATTACACTCAACGCCATAGAAAGAATGACATAAAATGTCTTCTTTTTATTACGTCCAATATTTTGCCAAGCCATCATTACAGGTGTAACCTTATAAACTTTTTTTGTTTTTTTCTTTATTGAACTTGAGTAATCTATATATGTCACAGCTTCGACAGGAGATATTTTTTTTACAATTTTACACGGTTTTACACAGCTTATGCGAACCGTTATCCATGAGAAAATTCCACTTATTACAAAAAACCATATGTTAAATTCCATATTGACAGGAACACTAATCAGATTACTAACAATTAATGGAATAATTACCATTGAAGCCAAATAACCACTTACTATACCTACGGGTATCGCAATAGTACTAATCAATATCGCCTGCTTAATTATAATTTTTTTAAGTTGTCTATTGGTTGTTCCAATGGTCTTGAGTAAACCATAATGTTGAATCTCTGCTGTAACCGAAATATTAAAAATATTACTTATAATCAAGTAGCCAGAAATAATAACTATTGATAGTAACAATATCATAATGGCGATACTTGTCGGATCAATCAATGATGCAGAATATGCCCAATTCACGCCTTCATTGATTTCTTCACCAAAATCAAGCCTCATTTTTAGATCATCCATTTTACCGCTAATATTAAAAGAACTTCCAAAATTGAATCCGGGGTTAATTGAGCCTGCATATGAGTTAACATTTAAAAACTTCTTCTTATCAGCTTCATTTTTCCAAACCGGAGAAAATTTCTTTTGGAATTCTTTAGATACAAAAATTTGATTAGCAAGTGTTTCTGCCGGCTTTGTCCAAATTCCGCTGACAACAAAGTCTCCTTCATATGTATTGGTTCCATTATCCAGTTTCAGATGAATCTTTTGACCTATCTCATGCGGTAATCCAAAATCATCAAGTACATTTGTACAAGTTGCAAGCTCATTTTCCTCTTGGGGAAGATTTCCAATTTCAGGAAACGAAAATGAATGCTTAGCATTTACTTCATCCGTATACCTGATTTCAGTATAATCTTCTCGCAGTTCTTCATTCGTTGATTGACCAACAATAATGTTATGGCAGAGCTCACTTATTTTATTGTCTTTAGATAACTTATCAAATTGTTCTTGTGTTAAGTATTTAAATCCTGCATGTAAATCTGTCCCTACCTGATGCATAGTAGATTTTTCCATACCAGTTATTAAACTACCGGTTATAGTAAATACAGCAGTCATCATAAAGGTTGTGAGGGCAATAGCAACTATCAATATGAGATTCCTTTTATTATTTGCTTGCATACTTTTTCTGCTTATATTAGAAATCCATTTGCGATTATTTATTTTACGCATTTCGACCTCCGCCCTTTGACACAATACGTCCATCTTCTATTCTTATAATACGATCAGCCGTTTGAGCTATCTCCTCATTATGAGTAATCATGACTATCGTCTGATGAAATTTTTCACCTGTTACCTTCAAAAGTCCAATGACATCTTGACTCGTTTTTGAGTCTAAATTTCCTGTAGGTTCGTCTGCAAGTATAATGGATGGTTTCGTAGCAAGTGCTCTGGCAATTGCTACCCTTTGTTGCTGACCTCCTGATAATTGATTAGGCATACTAGTTATTTTTTCCTTTAATCCTAAAGATGTAATAATGGAATCTACATACTCTTTATCTACATCATTACCATCAAGTTCTATAGGAAGCACAATATTTTCATATACATTAAGTACTGGTACAAGATTGTATGCCTGAAAAACAAATCCTATTTTTCTTCGTCTGAAAATAGTTTGCTCTTCGTCCTTAAATGAAAATATATCTTTTCCATCAACCAATACAGTTCCATCTGTTGGTCTATCCAGCCCACCAAGCATATTGAGTAACGTTGATTTACCACTACCGCTAGAACCGACTATGGCAACAAACTCCCCATGAGATACTGAAATATTAACCCCATCAATAGCCTTTACAACTACTTTAGATTGGTTATAGTATTTTTTTAATGATTGTGTTCTTAGAACTTCCATATTTATCCCTCCATGTATAAAAAAATGCTAAGCATATCTATCTATGCTTAACATAACACTGTATACTTTCCATATTATTTCATCAATCTTTCACTTTTGAAAGAATTGGAAAATAAATACCAAAGGTACTACCAGCTCCTACTTTTGATTTAACTTTAATATATCCACCATGTCCCTCAATAATATTTCGTGCAAGAAATAATCCCACGCCAATTCCTTCTGTCTCCCCTGCAAGAGTCCCCCTATAAAATCTAGAAAAAATCTTTGGGATTTCATATTCTGACATTCCTACCCCTTGATCTATAATATTTGCTCCACAAAACATCTCATAGCAAAATGTGTTAATATTTATACAGGTATTTTCTTCAGAATACTTAATCGCATTGTCTAAGATATTAAACATTGCTTCTGCTACCCATTTTTCATCAACTTTTACTAGAGTATCCGAATCCACTTCAATATTTATTTTTATATTTTTACAAGAAGCTTTTGGATAGGCTTGATTAACTACATCCGTAATTATCTGATTTAGTGATACTTCACTTTCCTTAAATTGCAATATTCCCCCCTCAAGTCTTGACATCTTTGTTAAAGCATTTATAAGCCCATCTAATTTTTTACTGTTTTGATTAATTTCACTAACGTAATCCCTTATTGGGGTTCTTCTGCAATTTCACATAGTAACTCAGAATACATAACAATATTTGTTAATGGGGTCTTAGTTTGATGGGATATATCTGTAATTAATTGTTTTAGTTTATTCTTTTCCTCTATAATTCTCTTTTCAGACATAGATGAATTTGTGAGGTAGCGCATGAACTTAGTTTGAAATTTTGATAACTCTGTTTCATCAAAAAGTTTTTCCTCAAACTCTCCATTTATCGCTGAATCAAGCATTTCATTTAGAGCTTTAAATTCGTTTTTTCTAAACATTATCTACTCCATTCTGAAAACATACCCTATTCCATAAACAGTGTGTATAAGTTTCACTTCTCCATTTTCAATCTTATCACGAAGTCTTTTTATTGCTACAGAAAGAGCATTTTCATCGACAAATATCTGGTTTTGCCATACATAATCAATTAGCTTTTCTCGAGATAAGATAACTCCTTCATTTTTAATTAAATATTTCAGTAAGCGAATCTCAGTTTTACTAAGTTCAAATTCAGTACCGTCTCTTTTAAAAATAAAAGAATCAAAGTTTAACTCTAAGCCATACTTGTTATATGAAGCATTTTCTGTATTTTTCGATAAAAGTTTTTCTATGCGTAGCCTTAATGCCATTAAGGAAAATGGCTTAGTCACATAATCATCGGCACCTAACTGAAGACCTTCTACCTCTGCAATTTCTGTATCATTTGCAGTCAAGATTAAGACTGGGTTTTGAGAATGTTCTCTAATTACTTTAAGAAACTCAAGTCCATTTCCGTCTGGGAGATTTATGTCTAATATAAAAAGATCCGCACCATTTATATCCCTAACATCTGATAAAGTATAAAAATTTTTAAACTTATATTTTTCGATTCCAAGCGTAAGTTCTATACCACGATTTATTGACTTATCATCTTCAATGATATATATCGTTTTTTTCATAATAATTTTCTCCACAATCATTATTTACTGCAATCACATTCCCTGCGCCTTACATACTTTAACTCAATGTCATAGCCCAAAGCTTCCATCATTTTTAAAAATGTATTATTAATAATAGATTCTTTACTACGAATAACTCGATTTACATATGGAACAGATGTTTTAATTTTTTGAGCCAGCTTTACCTGTATTATTCCTGCTTCAATACATGTTGTCTTTACATCAACTTCCGTATTATTCTTTATCACAATTTACTCCTTTTATTATACGCTATTAAACAAATAAGATAATTTATTATACTATAAATTGTGTTATCTTAATCATTCTTTTATGGCAAGCAAAGTAAGTGTACGGACACTAACGAAAAATTGGTTCCAAAAATGCTTACTACCCACTTTGGATATGCCATCAGTTATCTTTATGGACAATGGCAAAGTTTGGGCTAAAGGTCTTATCTAAAGAGCAGGCATGGCGTTTTACCATTTCCTCCGTACTCACTTGAGTATAATCCCATCGAGAAAATATGATCTCACATCAAAAACACCTCAGAAAAATATTGACAAATGTTAATATTTTCATTGAGGTACTTTTGTCCTACTCTTGTTTCAGTTAACTATACCAAAAAAGGCTGAGATGCATAACCTCAACCTTCATGTTACTCTTCAATTAATGCTATGTCAGCTCCTAGAGCACGTAATTTTTCTATGATATTAGAATAACCACGCAGGATAAATTCGACATTTGAAATCTCTGTACGTCCCTGGGCCATCAAACCAGCTGTGACAAGCGCAGCACCTGCTCGTAAGTCGGTTGCTTTCACTTCTGCCCCTGTTAGTTGGTTTGGCCCGTCATAGACGACCTGATCTCCAACAACTGAGATTCTTGCCCCCATACGAGCTAATTCCGGAACGTGATTAACACGCTTTTCATAAATGGTATCAAAAATTGTGCCGCGTCCGTTTGTTTTCAACAATAGAGGGGTCAATGGCTGCTGTAAATCAGTTGCAAATCCTGGGTAAGGAGATGTTTTAATAGCAACTGCTTTTAGGGCATCTTGTTTTTCAACAAAGACAGAATCTTCTTCAACCGTCATACGAACACCCATCTCTTCCAATTTAGCGATGAAAGACTCCAAATGTTCATATAGCACGTTGGTAATTTTAATACCGCTACCTACCGCTGCTGCCAGAGCAATATAAGAACCTGCTTCAATACGATCTGGAATGACTTGATGACGTGTGCCGCTCAGACGATCCACGCCATCAATTGTAATTACATCGGTACCTGCCCCACGAACACGTGCTCCCATATTATTCAATAAAGTAGCAACATCAATAATCTCAGGTTCACGAGCGGCATTTTCAATCACCGTACGACCTTGTGCCTTCACCGCTGCAAGCATGGTATTGATAGTGGCACCAACGGTCACGGTATCAAAATAAATATGAGTCCCATGAAGACGCTCACCGTTTTTTGTCGCTAAGCGCATTGACTCGCCTTCATAAGAAACCGTCGCTCCCATCGCTTCGAAGGCTTTTAAATGTAAGTCAATCGGACGAGGTCCAAGATCACAGCCTCCCGGTAAACCAACAGTAGCCTCAGCAAATCGACCCAAAAGACTACCATAAAAATAATAAGATGCTCGCAAACTATTAATTTTACCATATGGCATTGGGATATTTTTAACACCACGAGGATCAATTTCCAGAGTATCATCATAGCGTTTGACGCTGGCCCCCATGATTTCCATGATTTCAACCAAACTATCAACATCCGAGATAGCCGGTACACCATCTAAAATCACGACATCATCAGCTAAAATAACAGCTGGAATCAAAGCGACAACACTATTTTTGGCACCCGAAACGGCCACCTCACCTTGTAGAGGTTTCCCTCCGTTAATAACAATTTTACGCATAAACTAATACTTTCTTAACTAATACATGAATTCAACCCTTCCATTCTATCATAAATATAGGAAGCTGCCAAATTCAAATAACTTAATTTTTTTAATACCACCCCAATCAATAACAGCATATCTTTAGCTTATTGACCCATAATTTTTTAAAACCAATGATTTAAAAAGACACTACCTTTTATCCTTAAACAGAAACCTATCGAAAAACCTCTACTTTTGCCATAATGGCTTAGACACAGCTTATGCGATTGCGCTTTAAGATCGAGTAGCTATATCACTGAGAAAGAGTCGTGATTAATGGCTATTAGTTTATCATAAAGCTTTATATACTACGTAGATGTTGTTGGCTTGGATTTGATGACCTTCGGTTCTATCTGCATCAGCATCGTCTAGTCTGCTTTTAATTTTCATTGGAGATTAGACCTTATCTCTTTATCATTTCTCAAATAATTTGTGATAACCATGCAAGGTAGGACGGTTTTAATACTCTTCCCAACAACCAGTCATTATCATAACCATACAAAAAAATAGTCTAAAATCCTGCTGTCTTTAAAAATGAAGTCATGTGAGTCACTCCTTATCATTAGTTAGAATCATCACACAAAATTTTTCCTATTGGAGAAATGAGATGGGCTGTGGACTTCATCGGTTTGGAAACCACTTTTAAAGAGACAACGAAAAAGACAAACCTTCCAAAAAAGGGTTGTCTGAAACGAGATTTTTTAAATCTTGCTTTTTCAATTCCCGATTTATCAAATAAATCAGTCTAGCTTAAGTTGACAATTCAGAATTACTTAACAGCAGCTTTCAACGCCTCAACTTTATCCAATTTTTCCCATGGAAGATCAATATCTGTACGTCCCATATGACCATAAGCTGCTGTTTGTTTATAGATTGGACGTTTTAAGTCTAACATCTTAATAATGCCAGCTGGACGAAGATCAAAAATCTTACGAACAGCTTTTTCTAATGCCGCTTCAGAAACAGTTGATGTGCCAAAAGCATCCACGCGTACAGACACTGGCTGAGCCACACCGATGGCATAGGCCAACTGTACTTCCGCTTTCTTAGCTAAACCAGCTGCAACAATATTTTTAGCGATATAACGAGCTGCGTAGGAAGCTGATCGGTCAACCTTAGTGGCGTCTTTTCCGGAGAATGCTCCCCCACCGTGACGGCTATAACCACCGTAGGTGTCAACAATAATTTTACGACCTGTTAAGCCAGAATCTCCTTGTGGACCACCGATAACAAAGCGCCCTGTTGGATTGATGAAGAACTTCGTATCATCATCGAGGTATCGGGCTGGAATAACAGCTTTAACCACTTGATTAATAACATCCTCACGAATCTGCTCATTCGTTGCTTTTGGATCATGCTGCGTTGAAATGACAACCGTGTCAACTCGAACAGGTTGGTCATTCTCATCATACTCAACAGTAACTTGTGATTTAGCATCTGGGCGCAGATAGGCTATTGCTCCCGATTTACGTAATTCAGCTAATTTACGAACCAATTGATGCGATAAAGAAATCGGTAAAGGCATTAACTCAGGCGTTTCATCGATAGCAAAACCGAACATGAGCCCTTGGTCACCTGCTCCAATGAGACTTAAATCATCTTTATCCCCTTCGCGGACTTCCAGAGCTTCGTTGACACCTTGCGCAATATCAGCAGACTGCTCGACCAGTGACGGATGAACACCGACTGACTCTGCAGCAAAGCCATACTCTGCATTAGTATAACCAATCTCAGCAATCGTATCACGGACCACACGGTTAATATCGACATAAGCAGATGTTGAAATCTCACCAAAAACGTGAACGGAACCCGTATAAACAACTGTTTCCGCTGCGACATGGGCATCTGGATCTTGCTCTAACAGAGCATCTAAAATAGCATCTGAAATCTGGTCTGCAATCTTATCTGGATGTCCCTCCGAAACAGATTCAGACGTGAAAAGTTTACGTTCTGACATAAAAATGTCCCCCTTAAAAAATGTTGGCTACAGGAAATGTCCTGCGACATGTTACTAGGTTACAAAGAACCAGCTTTGAAATACAGTCAATCTGTACTTTCTTTGGAATAACAATCTTTTTCTAAATGAGACAGTACAAGTACAAACACTACTCTAGCACGACTTACTATATTAATAATAGATAGAAAAAGGAAAGTTACCAAAAGCTGCCTTATCGGGACTTAATAACGCTTATTATTGTATCATAAATATTGCTATTGTTAATCTTTTTATCAAAATTCAAGAAAACTACTGACAAGAAGATTAGCATGTACTATACTAAACTTATGAAAACCTACGAAAGTATTTACCAACGATTATTAGAAGAAGATTTCATCACAGGGGAAACGCTAGCTCAGGAACTCAACATCTCTAGAGCAGCCGTCTGGAAAGCTATTAAAACCTTAGAGGAAAATGGTATCCATATCGAAGCTGTCAAAAAGAAGGGCTATCGTATCCGTTCCGGTGATTTACTTCTTTCAGATCTTATCTCCGATGAGCTGAACATTCCTGTGACTTACTTACCAAGCAGTGAATCAACTCAACAAGACGCTAAAACAGCAGCCCTAAATGGCGCCCAAGCACCTCACCTCTATCTGGCACCCAACCAAACGGCAGCCAGAGGAAGATTAGGCCGTCATTTCCATGCGGAAAAAAATGGTGGCATTTACATGACTCTCCACCTAAAACCCAATGCATCCTACGATAAACTTCCACCTTATACAGTCCTTGTAGCCTCTAGTATAGTCAAAGCCATTTCAAGATTAACTGATAAATCCCCAGATATCAAATGGGTTAATGACATTTTCTTAGATGGTAAAAAAGTAGCTGGTATCCTTTCGGAAGCTGTCACCTCTGTCGAAACAGGTCTAGTGACGGATGTTTTTATTGGCGTTGGGCTTAATTTTCACATTCTTGAATTCCCTTACGAGCTGAAAGACATTGCCACCTCACTCTTCACTGAAAATCCAAGTATCACTCGCAATGATTTGATTTGTGAAATTTGGAAATTATTCTTTGAAATCCCAGAGCACGACCACATCAAAGTGTACAAAGAAAAATCACTTGTTTTAAACAAACAAGTGACTTATGAAAAAGATGGTCAATCAATGACAGCCAAAGTTTTAGACATCACTGACCAAGGACACTTGGTTTTAGAAATCAATGGCGGGCAAACCTTAACCTTAGCTAGTGGTGAGATTAGTCTTTCTTCTTGGTAATCTGTTCTATTAGACGTTTGGTGAAGCGAGAAACCAGCTGAACGCGACGCAGATTTCTAAAAAGCATCAATCCCCAGAAAAAAGCCAGTAAATACTGACCATCCATCATGGCTTGATTAAAAAAGTAAGTTTCCAGTGCACAAATCAGTGCAACTACGAAAAATTGTGTATAAGGCATAATCATATTATAGCAAAAAGAAAAAATCTGGGCAAAAGTCTTTTTCCGTCAAAAAGCATTAGAACCAGAGACGCATCAATAAAGAGTATAACCAAAAGAGAAGGGCAGCTAACACAGCCTATCCTTCTCTTTTTTGGCTAAAAAATGACAGTTTAAACTGGGTTATCGTTAAGCGCTCCCTTTAACCAAAAGCTATTTCCTTAATCTTCTACTGTCGAAATTTTATCTGATAAAAAGGCAAAGTCTTCTGGAATAACTGCTTGTTTTTCTTCAGTCTCTGTTGTTTCTTTAGCCGACTTCATGCGTTTAGCAAATTCTGTACGAATATTGTTAAAATCCGATTTGGGAACAGCCATGATATTTGGCGAAAAACCAGCTGCTTTACTCATGATATTCCCAAAAATATCATTTAAATCAGTGCGTTTCATCACCTGTTCCGCATTAAAGGCAGCATCAAAAGCTAAAATGGCATTTTCACTGTTGGCTAAAACTGGCTCAGATCCTAGCAGTAAGGCACGATTCTGCGGTGTAATGGAATCCAAAATCTCATTCCAAGAGGTTTTCAAAGCCTCTAAATATTGGCGTGATTTTTCAGCATCTTCAACGGTCTCCTGCATGATCGTCATGATTTTTTCCCGATCCACTTTAAAGCGTGTCATGCGTTTGGCTGGTCGAGCTTCAGAAATAGCAACTGGCTGGTTGGCTTTTTCAGACAAAGCTTTTTTTAGCTGCACTATTTCATTCTTCATTTCTTGGATTTCCTGCCAAACAGTATCTGGTAGGTCGAAGGTTGTTGGTCCCTTGGCAACTTTTTCAGATAAACGAATGGTCAGCATCTCAGCGTATATCTTGGGATGAGTTCCTTGTTTGATTTGTTCTAAACCGACAGTCACAGCATCAATCATGTCAAAAATCAGTTGTGTTTCCAAAGCTAAATTAGCTTCAAAAACAGGGCTCGTGTGTGTGTTTTCACCGCCTGATTGGACAATTAGAAGATCTCTTAGATATTGCAGTAAATCCGTTACAAAACGGCTCATGCTTTTTCCTTGGTCAAAAATAATTTCCAAATGGTTTAAGGCTGCAGCTGTGTCACTGATCATCAAACTTTCGACATAAGCATCCAAACTGGTCAGACTGATTGACCCGGTGATCTCCTCAGCAATTTCTCGAGTGACACCCTGGTCCGTTGATAAAGAGAGGGCCTGATCTAAAATGGACAGGGCATCCCTCATCCCACCCTCGGCTCTACGGGCAATGAGTGTTAGAGCATCTTTATCATAAGTAATCGACTCTTCGTCTAAAACAGTCGCCATATGACGACTAATCTCAGCCAACTTGATAGCCTTAAATTCAAAACGCTGAACACGCGATAAAATGGTCGCCGGAATTTTATGCAGTTCTGTTGTTGCCAAGATAAAAACCACATTTTCCGTTGGTTCTTCTAAGGTTTTTAACAAAGCATTGAAGGCTCCAGTAGACAACATGTGTACCTCATCAATGATGTATACCTTATAAGTCGCCCGACTTGAGGCATAGGTTGATTTGTCACGAATATCACGGATTTCATCAACACCATTATTTGACGCCGCATCTATTTCGATGACATCCTCAAGGCTACCTTTGGTAATATCACGGCAAATATCACAGTAATTACATGGCTCGCCATCAACTTGATTAGGACAGTTCATGGCTTTCGCGAAAATTTTAGCTGCACTGGTTTTTCCAGTTCCACGTGGACCAGAAAACAGATAGGCATGGCTAATTTTACCGGAAGCAACGGCTTTTTTTAAGGTTGTCGAAATGACCGTCTGCCCAACCATATCATCAAAACGTTGGCTCCGGTATTTGCGATAAAGGGCTTGATACATTATTCCTCTACTCCAAACATTTGGAAATTAAAACGTGTTTTTTCAAGCAAAATAGCGACAAATTTTTCCAAGTATTCTTGATCAATGGCATCGTAATCGCCAACGACACTAGAATCCAAATCAAGAACTCCCACTAATTTGCCTTCTTTCACCATAGGAACAACAATCTCACTCATTGCTGCAGAATCGCAAGAAATATAATTAGCATGTTTTGTGACATCCTCAACAATAAGCGTTTCATTATTCTTCGCTGCTTCGCCGCAAACGCCTTTTCCAAGTGCGATATGGACACAAGAAACATTTCCTTGGAAAGGTCCCAAAATCAACTCCTCACCATTAAAAAGGTAAAATCCTGAAAAAACAGTATTAGGCAGTGTCGCTCTTATCATCGCTGAAGCATTGGAAAGATTAGCTAAAGCGTTCGTCTCATTAGCAAATAGCCCACAAGCTTGGGCTAAAAGAATCTCGTAATTGTCTTTTTTTGTACTCTTGTTCATAGACATTATTATATCATATTTAACTGCTAACTTGATGCTTCTACTCTAACTTTAAAGGCATCCATTTCAGTGTTTCATCACAAACCTGCTCTATAAAAATAAAGACAGAGTAAACCAAGCGTTACTAATATCCCTAACCACCATATCCACACAAAGTACCACTTCTGTGTTTTATGATGCCATAGACTTGCTCCAAGTAAAGCGCCAAAGCCGCCAAACAATAGTGTGATAGCCAGTAAAAATCGCTCTGATAATCGCCAATTTCCCCTGATAGCTTGCTGTTTATCATATCCATAAGCTAAAAAAACCATTAGATTCCAAATCAGTAAAACCACCAACAACATGATGCTTATCTTCTCTTCCTACTAAAAAATCGGTGAACTATGGTTACTTAATCCACCGATGTTAGCACTGACGCTTGATTAATGAGATTCACTTAAAATACTTGCTACTTTAGTATTAATGAGATCTAGTGCAACTGTATTTGAAACGCCCTCAGGAATAACAATATCTGCATAACGCTTAGTTGGTTCGATAAATTGATGATACATCGGCTTAACAACACTGGTATACTGATCAATAATACTATCTAAACTGCGGCCACGCTCTTCCATATCACGCTTGATACGACGGATAATACGGATATCATCATCTGTATCCACAAACAACTTGATGTCCATCAAATCTCTCAAACGCTTATCTTCTAAAACAAGAATTCCTTCCACAATAAAAACATCTTGTGGCTCTTGACGATAGGTTTTGCTGCTACGGGTATGTTGAGTGTAATCGTAAACTGGAATATCCACAGGTCTACCTTCGATGAGTTCATTTAACTGATCGATCATCAAGTCAGTATCAAAAGCAAGCGGATGGTCATAATTGGTCTTCACACGTTCATCAAATGTTAAATGTGCTTGATCCTTATAATAAGAATCATGCTCAATCATGGCAATTTTTTCGTCTGTAAAATTAGCTAAAATTGCTCGAGAAACACTGGTTTTTCCACCACCAGAACCACCAGTAACACCAATAATAATAGGTTTTTTACGCATTGTTCGCTCCATTTTTAACAACATTGTTAGCTATTATATCACAAATCATGCTATAATATAAAGCAAATCTACAGAAAAATAAAGGAACTTTTCATGATTAAACAACTTCCTAAAGAATGGCAGGATCAACTAACTAGTCTTGGATTTAAAGAAACAACCCCCATCCAAAATGAATTATTTACACCACTATCTGCTGGCGAAAATATTCTTGGCATTAGCCCAACAGGTACTGGTAAAACATTGGCCTATATGTGGCCTCTGCTTTTGAACGTAACACCTAAAAAGGCACAACAATTGCTTATCCTCGCTCCAAATAGTGAATTAGCTGGTCAGCTGTTTGATGTTGCTAAAATATGGGCTGAGCCTATTGGATTAACACCACAATTGCTTCTTTCAGGATCTAGTCAGAAAAGACAAATTGAACGTCTAAAAAAAGGACCAGAGATTATCATCGGAACACCTGGTCGCGTCTTTGAGTTGATCAAACTCAAAAAAGTGAAAATGATGAACATCAACACTATTGTTCTGGATGAATATGATGAACTGTTAAGTGAATCACAAATGCCATTTGTCACTAAGATAAGCAATCATGTGCCACGTGATCATCAGATGGTCTATCTCTCAGCCACACAAAAAATAAGCAGCGATCGTCTCGCTGGAAATACAAAAATTATCGATCTTTCTAATCAAGACAATACCACTATTAAACATTACTACATTAGTGTTGAGAAACGCGATCGTTTGGAGCTCTTGCGCAAACTAAGCAATATCCCAGATTTCCGTGGACTTACTTTTTTTAACAATTTATCTGATTTAGGAGCTGTTGAAGAGCGTCTTCAATTTAAAGGTACTTCTGCAGTTTCCCTCGCAAGCGATGTTAATGTTAAAATGCGAAAAGTTATCTTGGAAAAATTTAAAAATCATGAACTCAGTCTATTGCTAGCCACCGATCTTGTCGCTAGAGGTATCGATATTGACAACCTTGAGACTGTCATTAATTTCGATATTCCTCGTGATCGTGAAATATACACCCACAGAGCTGGACGTACTGGACGCATGGGCAAAGAAGGACAAGTTATCTCGCTCGTTACTCACAAAGAAGATTTAAAAAAACTCAAAAAAATGGCCTCTGTCCAAGAATTACAGCTAAAAAATCAGTCCCTAACCTTAAAAAAATAACAGCCAGGCCCTGAGCCTAGCTGTTATTTTTTAATACATTTCCAATGATTAATAACCATGCAATTCACTAACTGTAACAACTTCATAACCTTGCAATTTAAGGTATTCTAAAACTGATGGTAAAGCATCTACCGAGGTTTGATGGATGTCGTGCATCAAAATAATTCCTCCAGGCTTTAACTGTTCCTGTACCTTTTTCATTATGGCAGGTGTGGAATGGCTCTGCCAGTCTAAGGTATCAACCGTCCACATAACCTCTTTCATTCCCGCAGCAGACTGAACCATGGTATTTGTAGCACCATATGGCGGACGCATTAGAATTGGTTTTTGCTTAATAGCTTTCTCAATAGCTACATTTGTATCATTAATTTCCTGTTTAACTGCTTCACCAGACAAAGTTGTTAGATTAGGATGAGACCATGTATGGTTGCCAATTTCATTTCCTTGGTCAACCATTTTTTTCAGTAATTCTTCTTGTCCTGCTATCTTTTGACCAATAGTGAAAAAGGTCGCTTTTGCACCATATCGTTTCAAAATATCGATAACTTTTGGCGTTGTCGCTGGGTTAGGACCATCATCAAAAGTCAAAGCAACTCGCTTAAGGTTTTCTCGATTTTTAGCAAGATAATCTTGATACGTTTTTAAGGCTTCACCTTTAAGGTATTTTCCCTGAACAGCATCTAAAAAACGATTAATTGGTAGGCTAAGGTCTTTTGTTAAGACCAACCGATCTTTTTTGTATGAAAATGGAATCTCTGACCAATCATCATTCTTAAAGGGTTTTAAAATGGTCTCTTTTTTGTCTTGCGACCATGACTGTTCATGAGCTGTGATCTCGATTACTTTTCGAAAGGCATCTTTATCCTTAATTAGATCATTTAGCGTAAAGGGGACTTTATAAGCTTCATCTTTAAAATAAAGTGTCTTTAAGTTTGTCTTTTTTTCCTTTTTAATATCAAACCAATCAATTTTGTAAGACGATTTCTTTAATTGTAATTCAGAAACATGCTCTAAATCCGATACTACTTTTTTAGGATAAAGTAAGTGGAGATGATCAATTTCATGGTTGTCATATTGTCCCATTTGGTTATTTTCTGGCATGAAATCCTCTAGTTTTTTCTGCACATAACTTCCTTCTCCGCCAGTATTAAAATAGATCCAAGACTCTTTATGACGCCATACTTCTTGACCATTTGAGATTGGAATTTCACGATTCACGTCTTTTTGAAATCCTTCAACAAATGTCATGATTTTCTGTTGTCGCTGCTGAACATAAAATGATTTTCCCATAAACCATACCAATGAAAGCACAGCAACAATAACTCCAATTACTAATACAATTTTCTTCATCCTAAATCTCCTTTCTTCCATTATAAAGAGAGAAGGTTAAAAAAACAAGGAAATTTTTAATAACAATCGAAAAGTCGCTCTAATGATTAGAACGACCTTTCGATATTATTTGATGTCAAAAACAACAGATTTAAGAGTTGTCATGGCTTCAATAGAGTATTTAACCCCTTGTGTACCCGCACCAGATTTTTTAGCTCCCAAGAATGGGAAATTATCAGTACCACGTTGTGTTTTGTTATTGATATGCACAGTTCCAACTTCAAGTTGTTCTGCAATTGAGAAAGCAAGTGGGAAATCGTTGGTAAAGATTGAAGCTTGAAGACCGTATTCAGATTGATTTGAAATGTCGATAGCTTCTTCAACAGATGATACGCGAATAACTGGAAGGACTGGTCCAAATGGTTCTTCCCAAGCCAATTTCATATCTGTTGTCACTTTGTCAAAAAGAATTGGGCAAATCAGATTACCTTCACGAATAATTTCAGTCTTAGCGTCTGCGCCTTTTTCAACAGCATCGTTGACGAGACCTTCAACAAAGTCAGCAGCACCGGTATCGATAAGCGATGTGATATCAGCATTATCTTCAGGACTACCAATTGTTAATTTAAGAATCTTCTCGCGAAGAATTTCAACTAGCTGATCAGCAACACTATCCATGACCAGAACACGTTTCACCGCTGTACAGCGTTGACCTGAGTAGCCAAAAGCACCGTCAACGATATTTTTAGCAGCGACCTCAAGATCAGCATCTTCAAGAACAATAGCTGAGTCTTTACCTCCAAGTTCGAGCATAATAGGACGCATACCAGCCATTTTACCAATTCGTTCACCAACTGGTGTTGATCCTGTAAAGTTGATAAAGTTAACAGCTTCATGTTCTACAATGTAGTCACCGATAACTGAACCGCGACCTGTAATGGTACTAAAGACACCTGCTGGAATGCCAGCTTCGGCAAATACTTCAGCCAAGACAAGACCAGATATTGACCCTTGCGTTGGTGGTTTAAGGGCAACAACATTCCCTGAAATCAATGCAGGAGCAATCTTCGAACCAGCTAAATTAACAGGATAGTTAAAAGGTGAGATAGCCAGTACTAACCCAAGAGGTTCGCGACGGACCATCGCTATTTTTTTCTTACTTGCTGCATCAAAGCTACCGCCTTCGAGGACTTCACCTTGCATGCGAACACCTTCTTCAGCTGCATAACGAATAATATCAGCAGTACGCGTTACTTCACTAACCGCTGCTTTGTAACCTTTAGCGATTTCTTTCGATAGAACTTCACCGATTTTCTCAGCATCACGGTCAAGAATATCAGCTACTTTGTGGAGATAAGCCGCACGTTCTACGTAAGAAAGCGCGCGCCAAGCTGGCTGCGCAGCTTTTGCTGTTTCATACACGTAGTCTACTTCTTCTGGGCTCATAGCCGGAACAGAACCGAGTTCTTCTCCCGTTGCTGGAGCGTAAATTTTGATTTCATTGTCAGAAAGTTTCCACTCTCCATTGACAAGGTTTTTATATTGTTTAGACAAATCCTTGCCTCCTTCACACTTAATATGTTTTCTATTTTAACACTTTATCTAGGGAATACAATTATTTGATACCTAACGTACCAGAACTTTCGTGTTTTGATTTAGTCGCTCAAACAAACTAAAAAGAGGTTCCCCTCTTCTTAGTTCTTAATTATAGATATTCTTTTTGAAGTTCAAGAACTTCTTCGGCAGTTGAACATTCTGTAAGAGCACGGTTAGCATACTCTTGCATTTTGGCTGAATCAAGAGACTTCATCAGGCTACGTGTGCGTAGCACCGATGTTGCTGACATTGAGAACTCATCTAGACCCATTCCGACAAGGAGTGGTACAGCCTGTTGGTCACCAGCCATCTCACCACACATACCTGCCCATTTACCTTCAGCGTGAGCTGCCTTAATAACATTGTTAATCAAGCGGAGGATTGATGGGTTATATGGTTGGTAGAGGTATGAAACTTGTTCATTCATACGGTCTGCTGCCATAGTGTATTGGATAAGATCGTTTGTACCAATTGAGAAGAAATCAACTTCTTTAGCAAATTGATCAGCAAGCATAGCTGCTGCTGGAATCTCAATCATAATACCTACTTGGATATCATCCGCTACTGCCACACCCTCAGATAGTAAGTTAGCTTTTTCTTCATCAAAGACTGCTTTTGCCGCACGGAATTCTTTCAATAAAGCAACCATTGGGAACATGATGCGTAATTGACCATGTACAGATGCGCGAAGCAGAGCACGAATCTGTGTACGGAACATTTGATCACCAGTTTCAGAAATCGAGATACGAAGCGCACGGAAACCAAGGAATGGGTTCATTTCATCTGGAAGATCAAAGTAAGGAAGTTCCTTGTCACCACCGATATCCATGGTACGAACTACAACTGGCTTACCGTCCATACCTTCGAGTACAGCCTTGTAGGCTTCATATTGCTCATCTTCTGTCGGGAAATCTTGAGAATCCATGTACAAGAACTCAGTACGGTAGAGACCTACCGCTTCGGCACCATTATCGTTAACACCTTCAACATCTTTTGGTGTACCAATATTAGCAGCTAATTCGAAATGTTTCCCATCAGCTGTGACCGTTTGCGCATTTTTAAGAAGAGCCCATTCAGCTTTCTGTGCAGCATAAGCCTTACCAGCTTCGACAAATTCGGCAATTTGATCTTGTGTTGGATTAATAATAACCTCACCGGTAATACCATTAACAGCTAAAATATCGCCATCTTTGACAAGTTCGGTAATGTTGTTAGTTCCAAGAACAGCACCGATCTCAAGAGTACGAGCCATAATAGCTGAGTGGCTTGTACGACCACCGATATTAGTTACGAAAGCCTTAACAAAGCTCTTATCAAGCTGAGCGGTATCTGAAGGAGTCAAGTCATGAGCAATAACAATTGACTCTTCGCTAATCGTTGCTGGATTTGGTAACTTCACCCCAAGGAGGTGGGCTAAGACACGTTTTGCAACGTCGCGAATGTCCGCTGCACGCTCTTGCATGTATGGGTTATCTTCCATACCTTCGAAGAGCGTTACGAACATGTCAGTAACTTCTTTCAATCCAGCTTCCGCATTGACTTGTTTCGCACGAATCGTTTCTTTAATCTGACCAATCATTTCTGGGTCAGCAAGAACCATTAAATGAGCATCAAAAACGGATGCCGCTTCTTCACCAAGCGTACCTACGGCTTTTTCACGGATAACAGAAAGCTCGTCTTGAGACGCCGCTAGAGCTGCATCCAGACGAGCTTCTTCTGCATCTGTATCTGAAACTGAAACAGTCTCAAATGACAAATCCGGTTGAACCAATAAGTATGCTTTAGCAACGGCAACACCATCAGATGCTGCAATTCCTTTAAGCATTTCTGTCATTTTCTTATGCCAATCCTTCTTTTGTCATTGTTTCTTCGATTGCAGCAAGAGCGTCATCAGCGTCTGCACCTTCTGCAGAAATAGTAACGTCAGCACCTTGGCCAACACCAAGACTCATAACACCCATGATTGATTTAAGGTTTACTGCTTTACCTTTGTAGTCAAGAGTAATGTCTGAAGCAAATTTGCTAGCTGTTTGAACGAGCAAAGTTGCTGGACGAGCGTGAATACCTGTTTCTGCTACAATGTGAAAATCTTTAGAAGCCATGATGGTTCTCCTTTTTTCTCTTTTTAATTTTTGAGTCATCCATGATAACCCTTACAATTTCCAATTATATCATAAACTATTTTTTTTTTCAAGATTTTATAATCCCGATTGAAAAAATTTACAGGTTACTTTCTGCCTACTTACATTATCATCCTCAAAAGGCAAGGATCCATTTTCAAACGCCGTAGGAAGAAATCATCGACTATTTTTAGGTAACTATTAGCCAAAATACTGTCTTTGTCTGTTTTCTTCGCGCTTTCAATAAAACACAATATATTGGGGTATAACAAAAATGTATAACTATATTTTGTGTTTTGTTGATAGCAATCTATTGCAATTTATATCATTTTTGGGTATGCTATTGTGGTACTTAAAAAGGAGAATTATTAAATGAGTAATATTACTATTTTTTCAAAAAATAATTGTATGCAATGTAAAATGACTAAAAAATTCTTAGAAAAAGAAGGCGTTTCTTTCAAAGAAATCAATATTGACGACGAACCTGAACACATTGAATATGTTAAAAGTTTAGGATTTGCATCAGCTCCAGTCATTCAAGCTGGTGATATTGTTTTCTCTGGTTTCCAACCTGCTAAACTTAAAGAAATCATTTAGCATTAGGTCATCCCATTGAAAGTTGCTTTTCATACTTTGACTGGTCAGACAGCCAGATTCATCGACAAACTTGATATTGCCCAGGATGATAAGGTGCTCTTAACCCCACATGGGCAAACACCCCAGTGCCATGATAAATTTGTTTTAATCATCCCAACATACAATGATAACTTTGATTATGTTGAAGACTTCATTGCGGACAATTTAGCCTATTGCCATGGTATTATTGGCATTGGCAATCGGAACTTCGGTTCTGATTTTTGTCGAGAAGCTAGGGAATTATCACAAACATATCACCTACCGTTACTTTATGAATTAGAATTTAGTGGCACATCAATAGACACTAATATAGTAAAAGGAATCTTATCAAATGAGTCTTAAAGATTTAGGAAATGTTACCTATTTCCGTTTAAATAACGAAATTAACCGTCCTGTTGATGGACAAATTCCTTTGCATAAGGACAAAGAAGCTCTCGCCGCGTTCTTTGAAGAAAATGTTAAACCTAACATGATGCCTTTTTCTTCCGTTACAGAAAAGATCAATTATCTCATTGAAAACGACTACATCGAAACAGGTTTCATCCAAAAATATAGTCAAGCCTTTATCGAATCTTTAGCACAGGAACTAGAGAATGAAGGCTTCCAATTCAGGTCATTTATGGCTGCCTATAAATTCCATCAACAATATGCTCTCAAAACAAATGATGGTGAGTCATACCTTGAAAGCATGGAAGACCGTGTGATGTTTAATGCCCTCTACTTCGCTGATGGGAACGAGGAATTAGCGCGCGATTTGGCTAAAGAGATGATTAACCAACGCTACCAGCCTGCTACACCTTCTTTCCTCAATGCTGGACGTAGCCGACGTGGTGAGTTGGTATCTTGTTTCTTGATTCAAGTCACTGACGATATGAACTCAATTGGTCGTTCTATCAACTCAGCACTCCAACTGTCACGTATCGGTGGTGGTGTTGGCATTTCCCTTTCCAATCTTCGTGAAGCTGGCGCGCCTATCAAAGGCTTTGCTGGAGCCGCTTCTGGCGTTGTTCCAGTCATGAAATTATTTGAAGATAGTTTCTCATATTCTAACCAATTAGGACAACGCCAAGGTGCCGGTGTGGTTTATCTCAATGTTTTCCATCCAGATATCATAGCCTTTCTTTCTACTAAGAAAGAAAATGCTGATGAAAAAGTACGTGTTAAAACCCTCTCACTCGGAGTAACAGTCCCTGATAAATTCTACGAATTGGCTCGCAAGAATGCAGACATGTACCTCTTTAGCCCATATAGTGTCGAAAAAGAATACGGCATCCCTTTCAACTATATCGATATCACTGAAAAATATGATGAACTGGTAGCCAATCCCAATATAGAGAAAACAAAAATAAAAGCTCGTGATTTAGAAACTGAGATTTCCAAATTGCAACAAGAGTCTGGTTATCCCTATATTGTTAATGTCGACACTGCCAATCGTTCTAATCCTATCGATGGCAAAATCATCATGTCAAACTTGTGTTCAGAGATTCTTCAAGTACAAAAGCCAAGTCTTATCGATGACGGACAAAATTACCTCTCAATGGGAACTGACATTTCATGTAACCTTGGTTCAACCAACGTCGTTAACATGATGACTTCGCCTGATTTTGGTCGCTCTATCAAGACTATGACACGTGCACTAACCTTTGTTACCGATTCGTCAACTATCGAAGCTGTCCCATCTATTAAAAACGGTAACGATCAAGCCCATACTTTTGGTCTGGGAGCCATGGGACTTCATTCCTTCCTTGCTCAAAAACACATTGAATACGGAAGCCCAGAATCCATTGAGTTCACTGATATTTACTTTATGTTGCTTAATTACTGGACACTAGTTGCATCTAATGAGATTGCTCGAGAGCGCCAAACAAGCTTTGTTGGATTTGACAAGTCGAAATATGCTGATGGTAGCTATTTTGACAAGTATGTGTCTGGTCAGTTTGTACCAAAATCAGACCTTGTTAAAGACCTCTTCAAAGACCACTTCATCCCTCAAGCTGAAGATTGGGAAGCTCTTCGTCAATCAGTCATGGCTGATGGGCTTTACCACCAAAACCGCTTAGCTGTTGCTCCTAACGGCTCTATCTCTTATATCAACGATGTCTCTGCTTCGATTCATCCTATTACGCAACGCGTTGAAGAACGCCAAGAGAAAAAAATCGGAAAAATCTATTACCCAGCTGCAGGACTTTCAACAGACACTATTCCGTATTACAAATCAGCCTATGATATGGATATGCGTAAAGTTATCGATGTTTATGCTGCTGCTACTGAGCACGTTGATCAAGGCTTGTCATTGACACTCTTCATGCGTAGCGACATTCCAATAGGTCTCTATGAATGGAAAGGTAGCGACACTAAACAAACAACACGTGATTTATCCATCCTACGTAACTACGCTTTCAATAAAGGCATTAAATCCATCTATTATGTTCGTACCTACACCGATGATGGCGATGAAGTTGGTGCTAACCAATGTGAAAGTTGTGTCATTTAAGGGAATACCTATTATGAAAGCACAAGAGGACTATGCCCCGTCATTATGGTTTATCTCGTTCTCTTACCAACCAAGTCTTTTCTATATGATTGATAAAAAAGACTTTATCTTGGCATAGCTTATCTTAATGGGTTTTGCTAGTAAGTCACCAAATGATATGCTAACAATATGATCAAAAGGTCAATGCCTTACCGCCTTGACAAGAACTTGTCCTAAATGATTCTTTTCGTCATTTAGGACAATGGGCTATATTGCTAGCCTGTCTCTTTGAAGCCTAACTGGCTTTGCCGCAACTTTTATCTGACATTCAGCCAGCTTATTTTGAAGTTGGCTGCTTGTTTATGTTAAACTATAAGCATAAGTTTTTTACTATTTTCTGTTTTTAAGGAGTCTCCATGTCACAAATTACTTATTATGAAGCTATCAACTGGAATGAAATCGAGGATGTTATCGATAAGTCTACTTGGGAGAAGTTAACGGAACAATTCTGGCTCGATACCCGCATTCCTTTGTCTAATGACTTAGACGATTGGCGCAAACTTTCTGCCGAAGAAAAAGATCTTGTTGGTAAGGTTTTCGGTGGTCTTACCCTTCTTGACACTCTTCAATCTGAAACCGGTGTTGAGGCTATTCGTGCGGATGTTCGCACGCCACACGAAGAAGCTGTCCTCAATAATATCCAGTTTATGGAATCTGTCCATGCGAAATCTTATTCTTCGATCTTTTCGACTTTAAATACTAAAAAAGAGATTGAAGATATCTTTGAATGGACCAATACCAATCCTTACCTCCAACGTAAAGCTGAAATTATCAATGAAATCTACAAAAATGGTGATGCTCTTCAGAAAAAAGTCGCTTCTACCTTCCTAGAAACCTTCTTATTCTACTCCGGTTTTTTCACCCCACTTTATTATCTTGGTAATAATAAATTAGCTAACGTTGCTGAAATTATTAAATTGATTATCCGTGATGAATCTGTTCATGGAACTTATATTGGTTATAAATTCCAATTGGGTTTCAATGAATTACCAGAAGACAAACAAGAAGAGTTTCGCGAGTGGATGTACGATTTACTATATAGCCTCTATGAGAACGAAGAATTATACACCCAAACACTTTATGACAATGTGGGCTGGACTGAGGAAGTGATGACCTTCCTTCGCTATAATGCTAACAAAGCTCTCATGAACTTAGGTCAAGATCCTCTCTTCCCAGATACTGCAAATGATGTTAACCCCATCGTTATGAACGGTATTTCAACAGGAACTTCTAACCATGACTTCTTTAGTCAGGTTGGTAATGGTTATCTCCTTGGTAGCGTTGAAGCTATGCAGGATGACGATTATAATATGGGACTTTAACAATCCTCTTTATTTCATCTACAAACCAGGCTTTCAGGCTTGGTTTTTTGAATCTAATAACTATCTGACGATTTCATTTGCATTTGAAGCGATCTCTAAAAATTGTTATACTAATTCTAAGAAATTCTTTTCAAGGAGCAACTATGACTCAAAAACAAGTTGAGAGGCAATCACTTATTGTGTCCACAATCGGAAATTTTATCATTGGACTTTCTGGACTTATTATCTATATTGTGACTGATTTAAATGCCCTTCTTTTAGACGGTGTTTTCTCCTTAATTGCATTTATATCAACTTTGGCTGCCGTTTTCATTTCTGGTAATAGCCACCGTAAAACGGCAACTTTCCCAAATGGGATGTATTTCTTAGAACCACTATACGGTATTTTGAAATCCATCGCTACCTTTATGTTACTGATTATCACCCTGCTAGAAACCAGCGCTGCAGCCTATGCTTATTTTATCCACGGAAAAGGGGATGTGGTCGAGACTAATCTAGTTCTTCCTTACACGATTACAATGGTTATTCTTTGTTTTAGTTTAGGGTTTTATAATCGGCAGAAAAATCGTCAAATTAACAATTTATCTACTATCATTGCAGCAGAAAGCAAAGGTAATTTTATCGATGGTCTTATATCTGCGGGTGTCGGTATCGCCATTTTACTCCTTACGGTTATCCCAATAGAAAGTAAACTTGGCTTTCTCCACTATACAGCAGATTTTTTCATCACTTTAATTCTAGTTGTTTTTTCCTATAAAGAACCTTTAGCTGTATTAACGGATTCTTTTAAAGAATTTACACAATCACCAATACGAAATAAGCAAATTGTGCCGCTTATCCATGATATTTTCCAGACACATTTTAATAAGCAATATCATGACCTAGATATCTCTATTTATAAACAAGGGACTCATATTAATATTCGCGTGCATATCATTGACCCTTCTGATTTAAACCTCATCTCCCATTCTGTAAATCTCAAGCCACTGATCCTCGAAGACTTGCAACATTCTTTTGAATTCGTAACGGTCGAATTTGCCTTTTAGACATGAAAAAACCAAGTAGAGAGCATAACTCCACTTGGTTATTTTGTTTTTCTAAGTTCCAGTAAGGTTTTGATAATACTAACAAAGACGATCATTAGAATGCCATTTAGAATATTTTTATTAAGACTAGCGCCATTTTGAAAAGCAATTATAGACATCATCAGGTGGGCAATGGTAGCCACTGACATAAAAATAATGGAAACAATAGTCATTTTTTTAACCATATGGATACCTCTTATTTTTCATTGTTAATCGTCGAATGTTTGTAACCATAACCGAAATAGATCAAGGCTCCTATAACCAATGATATCAAGAAAGCGATCCATGTCACTGCTTGATATTGACTCATAAAGACTAAACAAATCACAATTCCCAAAATAGGTAAGACAGGCACAAATGGCATTTTGAATTCGCCAGCTTTCGGTAACCCTTGCTGCTTACGTAAGACGATAATAGCAATAGCTAAAAGCATCATATAAGAAAGCGTTGTGATATTAACAAATTCTGCTAAACTGGCTAATGGCACCATACCGGCAAATACCATAGCTCCTAGACCGGCTACTAAGGTTGCATTTCGTGGCACACGTGATATCTTGGTCACTTGACTCAATGCTTTTGGAAGTAAACCATCTCGACTGATACTGTAAATAGTCCGTGATAGGGCAAACGTCATAGAAATACAGACAGTAATCAATGTTAGGATAGCAACAACTGACACATAATTGCCAGCCCATGTCAATCCAACAGAGCGAAGCGCATAAGCCACTGCATCAGGCACATTAAGTTTTGTGTAATGAACCATACCTGTTAGAATCAAAGTAACCACCATATAGATAGCTGTTACAATGATCAACGATAAGGTAATTCCTTTGGGTACCTTTTTCTGTGGGTCATGAACTTCATCGACTGCCATAGAAATGGACTCGAAGCCAAGAAAGGCAAAGAACATGATGGAAGCACCAGCCATTATCCCTGATTGCCCTCCAACAGGATTTCCCCAACCAAATGGTGAGAAAGGCGTCCAGTTTTCAGGTTTTAGAAAGAATAGTCCTAAAACAATAAAGAGAGCCAAGGCTGAAAATTTGAGAACAACCAAAGCACTATTAAACCGCATCGCTTTTTTAGAATCCATGAGAACAATAGCTGTCACAAAAAACATGACTAAAACTGGCAAAAGGTCGATATACTGCCCCTTACTAGGATTAAAAGTGCCATTAATAGCAGCAGGTAATTGAATACCATAATTAGCTAGCAATCCTTTCAAATAAGAACTCCAGCCTGAGGCGACACTAGAAACCGCAAAAAGAAATTCCATGATAATCATCCAGCCAGCTATCCAAGCTGGAAACTCGCCTAACGTAGCATAAATATAGGAATAGGCGCCACCATTTGCAGGAATACGCGAAGCAAACTCAGCGTAAAAGAGGGCGAAAATTCCCACAGCAATGGCTGATAGAGCAATTGAAACAATCAGAGCTGGTCCAGCATATTGGGCTGCACCTATCCCTGTAATAGTGAAAATACCAGTCCCCACCATTGATCCAAGTCCTAAAAAGACAAGATCAATAACTTTGAGATGACGCTTCATTTCAGTCTTATCAAGACTGGTATTTTTTTGACGAAAAATAGTCACTATTTTCCCCTTTGTGAATAAAAATTTATGATTTTCAAAAGAAAACTCAACCTAACTATTTTATCATAAAAATCATCGAAATCGTCGAAATATGAAAAAAACCACATCAAACGCATGAAAACTTGCACCTATCCTAATTTTTGATAAGTGCAATTTTTTAAACAATTTCATAACTTTTTTGAAAAAAATATTAAATTTTCTCTCGTTAGCAGCCTAATTATACCGCAATTTTTTCTAAATGCTAACACTAATAGTTGAAAACACACGCCAAACTACTTCTATATTGATTATAGACGATTTTTCGTCTATACTTGGGAATAGACACAATGTGATATTTACACATCCATTTTGTGTGCGATAAACTATGTGCCTTTTGTGCCATATCAGTATCTCCTTTCGCTTTACAGTAGGCTTGGACACCTTTATTGCAGCGCGTTTGGAGATCTTTTTGTATAACAATCGACGCGCACCCGCATAGCGGGTGATTTATTTGTATCGCACCTATTGGAGCTAAACTGGGCTTAAAGCCACATAAAACAAAAACCAAGTTCTTTTTTGAACTTGGTTGCATTGTCTTATTAAAATTGCTCTGGCACTGCTGCTAATAAATCAGCAATCTTGGTAGCGTCTGATCCTCCAGCCATAGCCATGTCTGGTTTACCCCCACCGCGGCCTGATACGATTGGTGCAAGGTTTTTAATAGTATTGCCTGCATGAACTGCTTTAGCTTTGCTAGCCACAAGAACATTGACCTTCTCACCAATGCTTGCTGCGAGGACAAGAACATCAGAGTAATCTTTTTGTTTCCAGTTATCAGCGAAGGTACGAAGAGCACCTGCATCTGCCACTTCAACTTGTGTTGCAATGTAGCGAACACCATTAGCTTCTTTGACATCTTTGAAGACATCGCCCGCTTGTGCCGCAGTTGCTTTTTCTTTGAGCTCGGCATTTTCTTTTTGAAGCTCACGCACTTGCTCGTTAAGGCTATTGACCTTATTTGGAACTTCCTTCAATTGTGGAACTTTGAGCGTTGTTGCAATTTTTTTTAGAGCGTCTTCTTGATCGCGAAAGGCTTGGAAAGCTTCCTTACCAGTAACCGCTAGAATACGACGAGTTCCTGATCCGATTCCTTCTTCTTTGACAATCTTGAAGAGTCCAATTTCAGAAGTATTTGAGACATGTGTACCACCACAAAGCTCAACAGAATAATCACCAATAGTGACAACACGAACAACCTTACCGTATTTTTCACCAAAGAGAGCCATAGCACCCATTTCTTTGGCAGTTTCCACATCTGTTTCAACTGTTTTAACAGCAATGGCATTCCAGATTTGTTCATTGACCTCTGTTTCAATTTGACGGAGTTCCTCTACTGTCACAGCCTCGAAATGTGTAAAGTCAAAGCGCAAGAAGCCTTCTTCATTCAAAGAACCAGCCTGAGTGGCGTGTTCGCCAATGATATTGTGTAAGGCAGCATGCAGTAAGTGGGTTGCTGTGTGGTTTTTTTCTACTGAGAAACGGCGCTCTTTATCGATTTCAAGTGCATAACTGGTCCCAATAGAAAGGCTTGCTAAAACATCAACCGTGTGAAGCGCTTGACCATTTGGTGCTTTTTGAACATCAGTCACCTTGGCAACAATGTCACCCTTATCGTTTTTGATGACACCGTGGTCAGCTACTTGTCCACCCATTTCTGCATAGAATGGTGTTTTCTCGAAAACAAGAAGTGCTTGACCTTCAGAGACAACCTCAGAACGTTCATTATCTACAACGATAACAGAAAGATTTGATTCCAAGTTATCAACGTGGTAAACAAACTCAGACGGTTCTACAATACCAGCGAGGGTTTCATTTTGCATCCCCATTGAGCCACCTTTGACAACAGCCGCACGCGCGCGGTCTTGTTGCTCTTTCATGGCTGCTTTGAAGCCTTCATGGTCAATTTTGTAACCAGCATCTTCTGCTAATTCTTCCGTTAATTCGACTGGGAAACCATAAGTATCGTATAGTTTAAAGATGTCTTTACCATCAAGCATGTCTTTACCAGCGGCTTTAAGTTCTGATAAGAGGTCCTCTAGGTGACCACTACCAGCATCGATGGTACGAGCAAAAGTCTCCTCTTCACGTTTGACAATTTTTTCGATAAAGTCACGTTTTTCAAGCACTTCTGGATAATAGCTCTCCATGATACGACCAACAGTTGGTACAAGTTTGTAAAGGAAAGCATCAGTAATCCCCAAACGACGACCATGCATAACTGCACGACGAAGCAGGCGGCGAAGAACATAGCCACGACCTTCATTTCCAGGAAGCGCTCCATCACCAATCGCAAACGAAAGGGCACGAATGTGATCGGCAATGACCTTGAAGCTCATGTTATCACCATCTGGATCGTAACGTTTACCAGACAATTTCTCCACTTCATTGATAATTGGCATAAAGAGGTCTGTTTCAAAGTTTGTTTTGGCCCCTTGGAAAATAGCTGCCAGACGCTCTAGTCCTGCACCTGTATCAATGTTTTTACTTGGTAATTCTTGGTACTCAGAACGTGGGATTTCAGGATCTGCATTAAATTGTGATAAGACAATATTCCAGATTTCGATATAACGATCATTTTCCAAATCTTCTTCAAGCAGACGGATACCGATATTTTCAGGATCAAAGGCTTCCCCACGGTCAAAGAAGATCTCAGTATCAGGTCCAGATGGACCGCTACCGATTTCCCAGAAGTTTTCCTCCAAAGGAACAAGATGGTCAGGTTCTACTCCTAAGGCAATCCAACGATTATAGGAGTCCTTATCTTCAGGATAGTAAGTGATGTAGAGTTTTTCTTTTGGAAAAGCAAACCATTCAGGACTGGTTAAAAGCTCAAATCCCCACTCGATCGCTTCATCACGGAAATAATCCCCAATTGAGAAGTTACCAAGCATTTCAAACATGGTATGATGGCGAGCCGTTTTACCAACATTTTCAATGTCGTTGGTTCGAATTGATTTTTGAGCATTAGTAATACGTGGATTTTCGGGAATAACTGAGCCATCAAAATATTTTTTGAGAGTTGCTACACCTGAGTTAATCCACAACAATGTCGGATCATTAACAGGAACCAAGTTAGCAGATGGTTCAACAGAGTGACCCTTTGATTTCCAAAAATCAAGCCACATTTGGCGAATTTCTGCTGATGATAAAGTTTTCATTACTATCTCCTTTTTTGTGTACGCTTCTGAGCGGTTTTATTGTCACCCACCTAGTTTCATTAAACAGAACTTGATGAGGCTTGTGCGGCTTCTTGCTCTTTGACATAATCAATAGCTATGACCAGAGAAATGACTAAATCACTATAGCTTTCATCGTAGACTTCGACGACATAACTAGAGGTCAAATGCCATAACTCTTTCTTAATACTGGCAATCTGATGACCATCTTTTTGTAAACTAAACGATAAATCCCAAACATCTCCTTTAACCTCGATTCCAAGACCTTCAATCTGATATCGAGATTTGAAAAACGTGAAGTTTTTCTTGATGATAAAGTGATTTCCGTTTGCTAATTTAACATCAAATTGGGGTAACAAACTGATGACTTTCTTTTCAATTCGACTGACTTCTCGCCCCTCTATATCTGATATCGTAAACGTTTTGGGAATTTTTAAAAATGATCCTTCGACTTGATAGCTTGGTATGCCTAAGTCATCAGCAATCGTGAATTTACCACCCAGGGATAACATTTTTTGCTTAACTTGAAAGGTCTTCATAGGCTTTCCTCCAAAATAAGACAAGTCCACCAAACGAAGGGCGAAAACCGCGGTACCACCTTCATTCAATGAACTTGTCATTCTCTTTATTATGTCAAATTGTTAACTAGTAAGTAGCAAATCTTTTAAGCCTCGCTGATTCGCAGCAACCATCAGCTTTCTGAAGAAGACCTCTAAAAAATTATTCTCACTGTTTCCATTATAATCATTTTTCTTCTTTTGGTCAAGACAGACTATTTTGAAGAACTTGACGGTGTGCTTGAGTTCGTTGCCGTATATTGTGACAAGATATTGCTAAAGCTTTTATCTTTGATTTTGACATTAGCTTTTTCAAGCGTTTTGCCGATCACTTGGTTTTGGAAACTTGCGTCTGCTTTTCTATCATTGATAATGGTTTCTGTTAGACGTTTCTTGTAAGTTTTCCAATCGGGATTTTTAGCCTCTTTTTTGTTTGTTTTAACAATATAGTAGTCTGGTTTATAGGTCTTTGTATCAACCACTTTGACCACTTCTGACACTTCACCTTCCTTAAGTTTGAAGGCTGCCTCTTTAACTTCTTTTGGTAAGGTTGTATCTGATGAATCAAACTTATAGTCTACTTTATCAGACTTGGTGTTATCCTTGGCAATCTTAGCAAAGTCAGCTCCTTCAGCTTTAGCTTTCTCAAGGGTTTCTTTAGCCTTTTCTTCAGTGTCTAACTTAATGACTTGTGCTGTGGTTTCTGGCGTGTAGTTTTGATAAGCTTTTTGATAATTACTATCTGTCAATTCCTTTTTAGCAGCTTTTTCGACAGCATAGTCAATCATTTTTTTTATACGAATTTGTTGTTTATAAGTTTTTTCCGTCATACCAGCTGAAGTTAGAGCAGCTGCAAAGTTTGAACCATAGGCATCAACTTGCTCGTTATAGGCCTTGGTAACTTCTTTATCACTAATTTTGTCACCATACTGTTTCTCAAAAACACGGTCCAGTACCAAGGTAAGCATAGCTTGTTTTCCTGCAGTAGTTTCTTTAGCTTGATTGTAAAAGTCTGATACAGTAAGGGTATCACCTTTCATCGTAACAAGATTATCCTTTGGACTGGTTTCTTGAGAACAAGCAGCTAGTGTTAATACTGACATCAAGGTAACAACACCTGTCAACAATTTGGTTTGTTTTTTCATTTTGTGGAACTCCTTCAAAAAGGGAGTTAATCACCGCTGGATTACTCCCACTTTCATTAACGCTCTCCATTATAGCATAAGTTAGCTTAAATGTGGCTTAATCTGAGAGGATAACTTCATCCTCATCTTTTCTCAACATTAATAACCCGTCACTCATTGGAATAAGACTAGCAGTTAGGCCTGGATGTTTTAGGGTGCTGTTAAAGAGTCGATGTAAGCCTCGATAAATAGTTCTCTGCCCACGTCGCACCTCTTCTATTGGCTTGGCAATATCTCCTCCTTGGAATATATCATCAAAGACAATAAGACCACCTTTTTTGACATGCTTCAGAATTTCCGGTAGGAAAACAATATACTTAGACTTAGCCGAATCCATAAAAACAAAATCATAGTCTTGATCCAAGTCACTGATCAGATCAACAGCATCACCTTCTAAAAGCCTAATTTGTTTGCGACTGTCATACTTATCAAAATTTTCCTTAGCTAAACCAATCATCTCAGGATTACGATCAATCGTTGTGATTTGAGCTTCTGGTGCAAACTCTGCCATCAAAAGAGCTGAAAAACCTATTGCCGTCCCAATCTCTAATATCTGTTTAGGAGCCAAGGTCTTCATTAATAGGCGAAAATAAGCTACCACCTCATGTTGAATAATAGGAATATTATGCTCATGGGCAAACGCTTCAATCTCTGCTAAATGACCTTGATTTTCTAATAAGTGTGTTCGCATATAGTCCACAATTTCTTCCTTAACAACAGGACGCCTCATATTGTGGTTTGCGTTTTGTGAATAACTTTCTACCATAGGCATAGTATATTTTATGGCCAGACAAATGTCAAGAAGGCTATATAATCATGCACGACAAACGCATGAAACAGTTATTTCCGAATTATAGTACAGATAAAAATATTTTATCTAAGCGTTTTCACTATAGGAAAAACGCTTAAACATGGCTACTATTTTTGTAAATTCTGAACATTGAAATACAGAAAACTTTATTTTCTTGCCAAAAATCCTTCATACGTTTGTCGTGATAATCATGTTTATCATAAAAAGAATCGCGATACTAAATTGTTCGTACCTATTTGATAAAATAATTTGCTCTATTTCAAAACAAAATGGTCGTTAATCGATAACATCAAAAATATCGGTCAATTTCGCTATCTTATGATTAAATTCATTTTCTGCTTGCGTCAAATTAATTGACTTGATACCTGCCTGAAAAGCTAAATCCATATCAATCCTTCTATCACCTATATAGACCGTTGAGGCTCTGGCTAAATGGTATTTTTCCACAAGATAATCCACTGCCTGAGGATGGGGTTTACGTTTAAAGCCATCGGCTGAGGTTATGATTTCTATAAAATAGTCAGAGATACCCAATCGTTTCAAAACCGACTCGGTAGTTGCTCCCTTGTGCGTATAGATAATATTTTGAATGCCTTGCTTTCTTGTCCATTCTAAAACCTCTCTGGCTCCTGGCATTAAGACAATACTATCATCACGCGCTGCTTGCTCCATCGATTGCTTTTTCTTTAGCTGTTCGAACGGCATATGGTAAACTCTCTCCAGCTCTAACAATAGGTCACCAGTCGATTTCTCTAAAATATACTTTTCCACAGCGTCAGCATCAAATGGAATCTGAAAGGCTCGATAAGTCATCTCCAGTGATGCTAGGATAGCTGGATAGGAATCTACTAAAGTGCCATCAAAGTCCCATATAAAAGTTGTTTTAGCCATCTTGCTTCTCCAAATCTACTCGATAAAAGACATGTTGAGCTACTATATATTGATACGTGCAATCCCTCTAATGTGATGAGCTAATCCAATATCTACTAGCTTTTTCAACTGTCTTTCAACTCTTCTGATAATACCCAGTCATGACCAAAATTGCTGTGAAATCCCATATTATCGGTATCTAACACTATAACAGAGTCGGCACGGGGTACCTTTGACTATGTTTCAAAGAGTTCCTACAGTCAATACACTGTCTCACCTTTACGATACCATCTTCATCCATTTTTTTACCAGAAAAAATCATGGCCATCGTCTTGACCTTTTCAAAATCTTAGACGTTTTTGGCTATTAGCCGTCCCGTCTTGTCTGTATGATTATCCAAGGCTTTTAGACACATCCTACCAAATCGATGACTTTCTCGGCAATGGTAGCTGCATTCACTTTATGATTTTAGGTTATTAGTAGCTTTTGAAGGTCTCTCTATGCGACAGCATCATCTGTGTCAATTATCTCTAGGTTACTGAGTTATTTCCCTTTTTCTAAAATAGAGCTGCACTTCAAATGCAGCATCATCAAGAAACCAGATCAATTGGGTTCGATCTGGTCAGTTTGTTAGGATTCTTTGAAAAATCGGTATATTTTGATCGCAGAATCCTGCTTAACCTTCATGTCAATTGTTTCTTGACATCCAGTCTCAGACTCTAAAATCAAAGACATCTGATGGATTTTTACATTAGAAGTGCTAGCTTTTCTTCTTTTTTCTAACCAATCGCCTACGATGGCTCCTTTTAAGCGATCTCTACCTAAGGTTGCATAAGCACCAGCACCAGCTACGGCCCCTTTTGACACACCAGGTCCCGAATAAGGCAGTGGGGGATTGAAAGTGAGTTTTGTGACCTTAAGCATCTCTTTAGGATTTTCTTTAAGGTAAAAACGATCTCTGTTCTTTTTTAAAATCGTTATTGGCTTATCCTGTTTTTTCAAAACCATAGATTGGTCTTTAAACAGCTTTCTAATCATCGATTGAAGCATAACCAGCGCCTCCTTTTAGTTGACCTCTCGTTTTGCCACCAATGCTTCTAATTCTTCCAAGCGATGCTTAAATACTTTGAAAGCTCCTTCTAGGTAATCAGCGCTTGTCATATCAACACCTGCTTTAGCGATGACATTTAGTGGGTAGTCCGAATTGCCAGCTTTAAGATAATCTAAATAGTTTTCACGGTCTTGGTCTGTTCCATGAACAATTCTGTCTGCTAGATATGAAGCTGCTGCAAACCCTGTCGCATATTGATAAACATAGAAATTATAGTAAAAATGCGGAATACGAGCCCACTCAAACTGAATGTTATGATTATCATCAGCTGCTAAGCCATAATATTTTTCGTTAAGTTCAGCGTATGTTTGGTTAAGAAAATCACTGGTCAAGACTTTTCCTTCTTGGTCGGCCTGATGAATGGCTAATTCAAATTCTGCAAACTGTGTTTGACGGAAGATAGTTCCTTTAAAGCCATCCAAATAGTGATTGAGGATCGCAAAGCGCTCATTATCATCAGTTACTTCTTCAAGCAGTGTTTCCGTCAAGATATTTTCATTTGTTGTTGAGGCAATCTCAGCCAAGAAAATGCTGTAATCCCCATAGACATAAGGTTGATTTTCACGGGTAAAGGTTGAATGTAAGCTATGGCCTGTTTCATGAATTAAGGTATAAAGATTATCTAAAGTATCCTGCCAGTTGAGAAGCATAAAGGCATTGGTATCGTACGAACCACCCGAATATGCTCCTGAGCGCTTGCCCTTATTAACATGAACATCAATCCAGCGCTCTGAAAAAGCGCGATCAACTCGATCACTATAATCTTTACCAAACACTGTCAAGACTTGACGAGACTTTTCAAGAGCTTCTGGATAAGTAATAGCCATATCATGCTCTGATAGTGGCGTATAAACATCATACATCTTGAGATCATCAAGACCCAGCAACTCTTGGCGTAATGTCATGTAACGATGTAAGAGCGGCAAGTGCTTGTTCACAACTGCCAATAAGGTATCGTAAACCTCTTCAGGAATGAAATTAGCCGAAAGAGCGGCGTGGCGAGCTGACTCATACCCTCGAACTTTCGCTTGGTAATTATGAACCTTGACATTGGTTTGTAAGGTTTTAGCATAGGTGTGTTGGAACTGCTCATAAACACCATAGTAAGCGTCATAGGTACCTTTACGAACTTCTCGATTTTTAGATTCCATAAGACTAATAAAATTACCATGGGTTAATTCGACAAGGTCTCCCTCATCATTGGTAACCCAGGGATAAGTCACATCAGCATTATCAAAGATAGAGAAGGTTTCAGCAGCAGAACCAAAAATCTCAGAAGCACCTGCCAATAATTCTTCAGCCTCTTTCGGCAAGACATGATCCTTAGTGGCCAATAATTTTTCAAAATAATGATCATAAGAAAGGAGGCCAGGCTCTTCTACCTTATAGGCTTCTAGTTGTTGCTCTGACATGGTCAAAAATTCAGGTTCATAAAAAGCAAAAGTCTGACTATAAAGTGACGATAAGGCCGTTGCTTTTGCTTCCATCTCTTGATAAGTTGCAATCGTTGTATCTTGATCGTTTTTCATAGATGCGTATACATATAGTTTCTCCAAACGACGCATCAACTCTAGAGCAGTTTCCGTAATACGCAATAAACTCTTAGCCGAATCCAAAAGGTGGCCTGCATTACTTTGGGAAGCTTTCAAATCACTTTCTAACGCTTGACGCTCTACTTCCCACGCCTCATCCGTCTCAAAAATAGTCGTCAAATCCCAGGTTTCTTCTTTTTTCAGATGGCTACGATTATCAGTCATGTTGTTCTCCTTGTCTGTTTTTCTACCATTTTATCATAAAAGCAAGGTGGATACAGGGTTTGAGAAGTTTTCACCCGTTGATTTTTGTAATAGCACTCAAACTGCTTAAAATAGCGCTCAATTCTTTCAGGTTCTGAATAATTTTGACTATTGATTTGAGGTGGTTTGATTTGTGGGAAGAAAAAGTCAGTCTCTCGCATTAACAAGTTGTCACCGCGCTGATAAGCCAATTCTTGTTTTTTTAGCCATTTTGGATTTTTATAAAATAATTGTTTTTGAATGAAATGTTGAGGATTTGTCATACCAAAACAAGTCAAACTAACAAGCTTTTTCTTTTGAAAAGGAAATCGTAGCAGTGTCATGATGTCATCAGAAAATGAACACGTTTTCGTCAAATAGACCAGCTCTCCATCCAATTTTTCATGGATTAAATAGTGTAAGCGTAATTCTTCTTTAGCATTGTCCAACTCACAAAAATAAAAACCAAGCCAATCACTGTAAGAGAGCACTGTCTTTTGAAAAGGTGATAAGCGTTTCTTCAACCACAACTTTTCTCCAAAGAGCCAAATGGGATAAAGCCCTTGATGTTGGTATGCTTTTGTTCGCTCTTTCCACTTCTGATTACTGATTGGTGAACACTGAATTTCCAACACCAATTTAGGTGCGACAAAAACATCTGCTATTTGCTGGTATTCAGGAAAATATTTTTCAATTGCTACTTGATGATTCTGAGATAAAGAAGTAAAAATCTTAGCCTTTAAAGATAAATGTTCAGCGGATTCGTTTTCAAAACTAAAGTGACAGTTTTGAGTCGATAGATGTGCAAAATGCCAAGTTTTAATCGCTCCCTTTTTGAAACGAACAGGACCTAAACAAGCAGGACAATAATATTGCGTTTCATTTAGGTCATTATCGAATGCTTTGGCTAATCGTCCATCAACTGTCTTTGCAATTAACATATCTTCCTCCTACCTATCTATTCGAAAAAATAGGACAATATATGCCTCAATACAGTTATTATCGACGTTTTTTTATTAATATCTTTTATTTAGTGCTATTTCTCAAACCGAAATCCTTGGTTATCGTAAATCATCTGAATCAAGCTAGCAATCGCAGTGACGAACTAGCATATCTGAAACAGTTTCATTAGCAATTGCAGTCAAATAATGTTATACTACTAATTAGTAACACAATAAGGGGAAGATAAATGGGACTTTTAGTAGATGGCAAATGGAAAGATAAATGGTATGATACCAAGTCAACAGGAGGTAACTTCATACGTTCCAAGGCTCAATTTCGTAACTGGATAACGGCTGATGGTAGTTCTGGTCCGACTGGTAAAGCTGGCTTTAAAGCTGAGTCTGGTCGCTACCACCTCTATATTTCCTTCGCTTGTCCTTGGGCAAGTCGAGCGCTAATCATGCGTCGATTGAAGGATTTAGAAGATCATATTTCCCTATCTGTGGTTAATCCCTACATGCTAGAAAATGGTTGGACTTTTGAGGAATATCCAGGTGTCATACCTGATAGTCTTTTTAAGAGTCAATACCTGTACCAAGTGTATTTGAAAGCCGATCCTAACTATTCTGGTCGCGTAACCGTGCCAGTCCTATGGGATAAAAAAACGCAAACTATTGTCAGCAATGAGTCATCTGATATCATTCGCATGTTTAACACAGCTTTTAATGACATTACTGGAAACACAGACGACTATTATCCTAAAGAATATCAGACTGCTATTGACGACATCAATAGTCTGGTCTATGATAAGATTAACAACGGAGTTTATAAAACTGGTTTTGCCACAGAACAATCTGTTTATGAAAAAGAACTGCAAAACCTCTTTGCTGGACTTGATGCCCTTGAAAGTCATCTAGAAACTCAAGAGTGGTTGGTCGGTGACAGGATGACCGAAGCAGACATCAGACTCTTTACAACCTTAGTACGATTTGACCCTGTTTACTTTGATCATTTCAAATGCAACCTAAAACGCTTAATCGACTACCCTAACTTATGGCAATACACCAAACGTATTTACAACCTACCCGGAATAGCTGATACGGTTGATTTTGATCATATCAAGACCCACTACTACGGCAGCCACAAAACCATCAATCCCAACGGCATCATTCCAGCTGGTCCAGATATTGATTGGACGCTTTAAGACATTCCAAAACCCAGCCTGATTTTTTCAGACTGGGTTTTTGATTATGCTAGTTTGCTAGCTGCGGCTTCGTCTACAATGACAATGACATCAGCATGATTTTGAAGAACACTGGCTGGTAACTCTTCTGTAACAGAGCCTTCCACCATCCCTTTAATAGCATCGGCTTTTTCAGATCCAAAAGCTAATAAAACAATGGTTTTTGAAGCCATAATTGAGGCAATCCCCATTGACATGGCTTGTTTTGGAACATCATCAATACTGTCAAAGAAGCGACTATTAGCTTCAATAGTTGAGGGTGCCAAATCTACCACATGGGTCGTCTTATCAAAAGATGTTCCTGGCTCATTAAAGCCGATATGACCATTTCGACCGATACCTAAAATTTGAAAATCAATTGGATTTTCGGCAATAATCCGGTCATAGTCTTTGGCTGCAGCTTCTAAGTCTGTTGCTTTGCCATCTGGCAAATAAGACATTTTGAACGGTTTAGCATCAAAGAGATGCTGTTTCATAAAATAAGCATAGGATTGGTCGCTTGATTGGTCTAAGCCAACGTACTCATCAAGATTGATACTGGTCATTTCTGAAAAATCCAAATCAGACTGACGAATTTCTTGATAAAAGGTTTCAGGAGTTGAACCAGTTGCCAAACCTAATGTTTGAATACCTTGTGCCATCTTTTCTTTCAACAGTGTAAAAGCAATCTTGCCACCTTCTTGAGCATTTTTTACAGTAACGACTTTCATATTGAACTCCTTTGTCATTGGTCTATATCAATTGATACTTTTATTATATGGTATATACCAATTTTTGTCAAGATAAGAATTCTAACCCTATGACTAAACAAATCTAAAAACAAGTGTTACAATAAGAATGCTGTTTCAAGAGACAAGAATAACAAAACGTTAAGGAGAATTTATGAATACTAAGGATTTTGATTTTGATTTACCGGAAGAACTAATTGCACAGACGCCTTTAGAAAAACGGGATAGTTCAAAACTGCTCGTTTTAGACCCAGTGAACAAAGAAATGACAGATACTCACTTTGATCACATCATTGACGAGCTAAATCCTGGTGATGCTTTGGTATTGAATAACACGCGCGTTCTCCCTGCTCGTCTTTACGGTGAAAAACCTGATACCCATGGACACGTTGAGTTTCTCCTGCTAAAAAATACAGCTGGCGATAACTGGGAAGTCCTTGCTAAACCCGCTAAACGGCTCAAAGTTGGAACAAAAGTGTCTTTTGGTGATGGGCGCCTCACGGCAGAAATCATCGAAGAACTTGAACACGGTGGTCGTATCGTTCGCTTTTCATATAATGGGATTTTCCTAGAAGTGCTTGAAAGTCTAGGTGAAATGCCACTACCTCCCTATATCCATGAAAAATTAGATGACCGTGACCGTTATCAAACGGTTTATGCTAAAGAAAACGGTTCTGCTGCTGCTCCGACTGCTGGTCTTCATTTTACACCTGAGCTTTTGGAAAACATAAAAGCCAAAGGTGTCAAGTTAGTCTATCTTACCCTTCATGTAGGACTCGGTACTTTCCGTCCTGTTTCCGTAGATAATGTGGAAGAACACGAAATGCACTCAGAATTTTACCAACTCAGCCAAGAAGCTGCCGATACTCTCAATCAAGTTAAAGCGGCAGGTGGTCGTGTCGTTGCTGTTGGAACAACATCCATCCGTACACTTGAAACCATTGGTAATAAATTCAACGGCAAGTTAGAAGCCGACTCTGGTTGGACTAACATCTTTATTAAGCCAGGTTACGATTTTACTGTTGTCGATGCCTTTTCAACTAACTTCCATTTACCTAAGTCAACCCTCGTCATGCTAGTATCGGCATTTGCTGGTCGCGACTTTATCTTAGACGCCTACAAGCATGCCATCAATGAAAAATACCGTTTCTTTAGCTTTGGTGACGCCATGTTCCTCAAACGCTCTAACAAAAAACATTAGAACCACCCAAAAAACGAAGTTGGAAAAATACTAATACTCATTTAATTTCAAAAATAGCTATTTTGTCTATAACAATGTATTTTTGCTATAAAATGGAGCAGGCTAAGTGAGTCAAATAAGATGCTTTTTCAGTGAATGAAATGGACAGTAATAAAAAATTTGTGGTTTATATCTGAACCACCTAAGAAAATAGCACAAATGCTAATTTTGATTTTTATTGAGTATAACTTCGTTCAGACTGAAGACAGATCTCCAAAAGGATGTTTGTCTTTTGGCTCATTGTCAACTGTAGTGAGTTGACAATGAGCCTTTTATTATACACCGAAAATTAGTAAAAAGTCCTCAGAAACTTAGTTCTAAGGACTTTGTCTTCAGTCTGACTACTTCGTTTTTGATTTTGTTCATTAGTTTTCTTTCAGACCATTCATATTAACTCGATGCCATTGGTTTATCACATAAGCCACTTGAGCTAACTGATTATAACCATAGGGATTGATTTCTTCTGAGTTTTCGTCAGACCCTCCTAGGTAACGAGTATATAGAGCCACCATATAAGGATTTTCTTCTTTGACAATCGCATCAATATTCAAGGCTTCACGAACATATCCTGGTTTTTGATACACCTGTATGTCAGAAGGCAAGTAGGTTTCATAATATTGGCCTGGGAAGGATTGATCAATATAATATAGAATATCTTTATATTTTTTTTGATGGTGCCACAGATAATCTAGCACTTGAATATAGTAATCACTTGTTGTTTTATTGCCTTCGCGTTGGATGGTTTTAACGTTTGCTTTTGATTTTCCATAACGATCTAATTTTTGATAAGCCTTTGTCATGCCACCTAAACGCTCTGACAGGGCATAAGCTGGAGTATTCTCAGAATAAACCAGCGAGTATTCCTGCATTTCAGGAATAGTCATGGCTCCATTGAAAGCAGCGACATAAGAATCATGCTCTGGCTTATACTCATAGGTGGTGTTGGTAATATCAAAACGCTCTGTCATCGACAGCTTTCCTTTGGCAACCTTATCAACCACCAGCATATTTAAAGGCAACTTATAAGTAGAACCAGCTGTCATTGGCTGTGTATCGTTCATGGCGTAAGTTTTACCAGTTGTTATATCCTTGTAAGAAAAGGCGATATTACTATGATCAATACCTTGCAGATCCATATAGGCTGTAACAACTTCGGGCAAGGTCATATGAGCATAATCAAAAGTCAAACCATAAGTTGCCATCATACCTGAATCTGCTAACTGAGCAGCATCTTTGTCTGCCTGGCTTTTCTCAGAAAAATCCTGCTTTTTTGTTTTTGAACCTTTTCTGGTTGATTCTGGCTGGCGATGACTTGATGACGATTTCGTAATGCGCTGCGTTTTATTAGTATCTGTTACAGCAAAAAAAGGCTTAATGTAGTCCTCAAAGCCAACAATCACCAACAAGACAAAACTTACAAAAATAGCACCTAATAATATTTGATTGATACGTTTAAAATTCACAACTTTTCCCCTAACCTCTAATATTATAAAGGAAAATTGATATTTTTCAATTGTTTCGAGGAAAAATTTCTCCTTTTTCACTAAACCGTCTATAAGTAAGGGACAGAGGCATCGATATTGTTAAGTTTGTTCAATAACTAAATCAAAAGAGCAGGTTTCCCTACTCTTCCTAAATTATTTAGCAGCCTTGTAAAGTTGGTCAACTTTATTCCAGTTGATGATTTCGAAGAAGGCTTTAATGTAGTCTGGACGTACATTGCGATAGTTAAGATAATAAGCATGTTCCCAAACATCGAGTCCAAGGATTGGTTTTTTGCCTTCCATAAGTGGCGTATCTTGGTTTGGTGTTGAGGTCACTTCAAGTTTACCTTCAGCGTTAACCACTAACCAAGCCCAACCTGAACCAAAGCGTGTTGTAGCTGCTGTCGTGAATTTTTCTTGGAAAGCATCAAATGAACCGAAAGCTTCATCAATAGCTGCTTTCACATCTTCTGTGATTTCTGTTTTTTCTGGTGAAAGAAGTTCCCAGAATAGGGCATGGTTAAGATGTCCACCACCATTGTTGATAAGCGCTTGACGAATGTCCTCAGGAATACTGTTCACATCTGACAAAAGAGCTTCAAGGTCTTCACCAATTTCAGGGTGTTTTTCCAAAGCAGCGTTTGCATTGTTCACATATGTCGCATGGTGCTTATCATGGTGAAGCGTCATTGTCTCTGCATCAAATTGTGGTTCAAGTGCATCGTAAGCATATGGAAGTTCTGGTAATGTAATTGCCATGTTAGTACCTCTTTCATTTATTTGATACTTTAATCTTAACCTTTTTTGAGAATGCTTTCAAGAAATTTGTTTAAGAGATTGATTCTATCATTCACAATAGAGATGCTAGCACTGGATAAGCAAATAAACCACTGAAAAATGCCATAATAGGAACAAACGAGCTATTCTCTGATGATTATCTTATTCCCGCACCTTTGCGGTGTTCGTCATGATTTTCAACAAAGCAATATCCAGCAAATAGTCCTTATCAACCAAGCCTTGCTTAATCTGATAATCAGCCTCTATCAAGTAGCGGATGCTGTTTTGTAGAAACGTTAGGCTAAGGTGGGCAGAGTCTCTCAAAGCGAATTTGACTTGATAAGGATTGACCTTACGCCCTAAAATAGCTGACAATTCCTCGACCATCTGCTGCTCATTCTTTCCGCGCTGAGCCAGTATATTAACCTGCAAAAACATCCGAAATTGTCCCAGAATAATGGCAATCAACTTGACTTCATCTTCTCCTTGCAACCGCAAATCTTTGACAAGAGTTTGGACAGCATCAACCTCACTGTTTAACATTAACTTTGTTAAGTCAAAAATGTTATCTTGTAGGCTTTTAGGAATAGCTTCTTCAATATCATCTGTCGTGATGGTCCCTTGCTTTTGGTAACTTTCTAAAAAGGCTAGATTGTTAAGACTATCTGAAAAATCAAAGTTAGACTTAATCATCAAAGCTTCAAGAGCGTCTTCTTCGAACTGAAGGGCTTGTTTTTGGGCGTAATGTTGAAGATAGGCGCGGAGTTCAGTATCTTTTAGAGGAGTAGCTTCAAATAGGCGACTATCCCTTTTTAAACGCTTAGTCAGTCGACTTCGTCCATCTAATTTCCCAGGAGCAAAAATGACCAATCGTGTCGTTTCCACAGGATTTTCAACATAGGCTTCAAATTGCTTCAACTCCTTGTCAGAGAGATAGGATTTTTTGTTAGTCGTAATATCTGCAAACTGATCTAAAAGCACCACTTTTTCTTCTGCGAAAAAGGACAGACTTTCCAAATCTAAGGCAGCATCGCTATAAGGCACCATGCTTAAATCAAAATAAGTCATATTTAAATCTGAAGCATCATAGCCTATCTGCGTTAAGAATAATTCTTTTAATTGAGTGTATTGACCCAAGTCCTCACCTGTAATCACTGTAATCAAGGGGAGATTTTTTAGGGTTAGGGTCTCCATTTCTTCCATTGCAATCATAGACACATTGTACCATATTTTTTAACAGGACTTACGTTTGTTAGTCATTCTTCGTTAAACCTCAAAACATTATGGCATATCTTATGAGACTTAGGGAAGGACAACTACTTCACCTCAACCTAATCGACACGATTTTGAAGTATCCTAAATCCAATTTCCCTTGGTCCTATCACGGTATTATGCTTGACAGTAGTCATCAGGTTTGACCATGTTACGTTTAACTAGTCACTTATCAGGTAAAGGATCTGCCACAGCATCAGGGTTAAGATAAGCGTGTCGTCCTTAAGAAGGTCAGTGGTACAATACTCTATGATGCGCTTTATCTTGTTCTTATGACAAGTACAATATCCTAATAGGATAACTTCTTCACTGGATTTCCATAAACAGTTCAGAAAAATGGTATGGTCAATCGCATGACAAAATCTTCGTTTACAAAAAACAGTTTGTGTTGACATTGCCCGCTTTTAGATAGAAAATATCTTGTAATGCCCTTGAAAACAAGGAACGACTTACCTTGCTTTATCAAATACATGAACATACTTCGAAAAGACGCATGTAGCTGAAAAATAGCACATGCATTTTTTAACACACACAAGGTGTTCTGTTGTTTTTCCATTAATAATGATAAACTGTTATCCTATTAACATTAGATTATACCGGATGTCACTAAGCTGGGGAAAGTTTTGAATCTGACTATTGATGTTGTCGTTTTTGTCCCATACGCTTGAATACAGACGATAAAACAAAGCTCATTAGGAGTTAAAAACTTAATAACTGTCTCATCAAGTCATTACCTCCATAGCTGTCCGCCCTCTTTATCGTGCGTCGGATGGGTAGCGCTAGACTAGACCTAACACAAATAGAAAAAAGAGAAGTCAGGTATTTTTCTTCCTGCTTCTCTTAGGATGCTTCAATAGCTGCTTATATTTAACAAAATTCAGAAATGGCGACATCATAATGTTATCACAAAACAACTCATTCCTTCCCAATTAAAATCGATGGTATACAGAGACTGGGTTGCTGCCATTTTTGATTTTAAATGAGTATTAGTGATTGTCTAACGGTTCTTTGGTTTTGTGGACAATCTTTCCTGATTGTGTGTCAATGTCGTAGTTGTGCTCTTCATTGGTAGCTGGGTTATCAAATTCAATCTCATAGTACAAATGACCGTTCTTTGTGTCTTCTTCGGCTTCTAAATTAATAATTTGATCTTCTGTTAGTCCGGCATCTTTTAAGGCTATTTGTATCGCATCAGCAGCACTTATTTTAGCAGATGAGGTAGAAGTTGAGGCTTTTGGTGTTGACGAGCTATCGGAATGGTCTTTTGGTTTTTGCAAATCTTTGGACGAAGACTGCCTTGTTTCTGACAAATCGGTATCCCGTGTGATAATATCGCCAGTCTTTCCATCAATTGTGTATTCGTACTCACCATCGATGGTCGTTAAATCAATTTCATAGACTGCTAAACCATCATCAACACTTTTATCAATCTTAGTTCTTGTGACATCTTTTGCTGTTAGATTAGCATCTTTCATTGCTGTTTGCTTAGCTGTTGACTCTGAAACCTTAAATTGTGATTGCTGGTAAACAAAATAGCCACCGGCTCCCAATCCTAAAATAACTAATAAGGTAACTATAAAACGAATTAATGTTTTCATAAACATTCCTCTTTTCTTGTTATGATACTCTAAGTATACAAGAGATAGTCTTAAAATGCTGGGAAATTTTGAGGTAAAATTGTGGCAAAATAGTGGCAAAGACTTTTTACTGTGGCAAGTAGATTGTAAATCGTGTTTCTTGCTGAGTCGACAAAACTTTAATGTCACCTCCGTGCTGACTCACAATCTCTTTAGCTATGGCCAGACCAATACCAAAATGGCCGGATTCCCCCTTATAAAAGCGATCAAAAATGTAAGGAAGGTCTTTCTGAATAATGGGCGGTCCATCATTAGCGATACTAATCTTTAGATGATGAGAAGATAACTCATAACTAATGCTAATGGTTCTTTTAGCATAACGAATAGAATTACTAATAATCGTTGAAAGAGCTCTATCTAGCAAGTCTTCATCAGCAATAATATCACCATGTTCTGCTGGAAAGTCATGTAACAAGCTTAGATTAGCTGATTTTATCTGATGTTCAAAACGCCAAGAAAGATCATAAAGGAAGTCCTTAATGGCAAAACGCTCCAGCATCAAGTTATCACCTTGAACTTCTAAACGAGATAGGGTCAAAATATCATCAATTAAGTGAGACATTTTTTGACTTTCCTGATAAATCGTGTCTGCCGCTGATGAACTATCTGTGATAAGACCTGCTTTTAGTCCTTCGGCATAACCTTTAATAGACGTTAGAGGAGTGCGTAATTCATGGGAAGCATTTTGGAAAAAGATTTTTTGACTTTCTTGATGGCGACTAATCAAGTCATCCATGTGAGTCGCAGCCTGTCCCAATGCTTGAAATTCTTTATAGCGCAGCATAGGTTCTTCGCGCTCTTCTTTCCTCTCACCAATAGCCGTTAAATAGTAGCTTACCTTCTGAAAATCTTTTTGCGTTTTCCTAGCAATAGACCAAATGAAGGCTAATAGCATCAAGGCACTAAGCAGTAACAAAACACCTAAAACCATGTTTACGCCGATCAGCCAATCTTGAATGGGAGTAACATTGGCAAAAGCGATGACATAGTAAGTCTGTGCTCGATACCGTTGTGTTCTGTTGATGTGGTCGCCTGCTAGTTTACCAAAATACTTTTGTAACCTAATCCTATAGCTCTCGTCGTCAACTCTCACCAAGCCTGAACGTTTATTAAGATGATTCTGCGCTTGACGGTCTAAAACAACTGGTTTATCATCTGTCTCATCATCGTCTCGGTCAATTGTCCAAAAGTGCTGCCTACGTTCGGCATAAGCTGAGAGGGCTTCAATCAACTCTTCATCTTCCTGGTGAGATAAGCTTTCAGAGACGTAGACTGGTTTAAACTGCTGATCTAAAATAAGATAGGATGTTCCAACTAGTGCTTCTGTTTCTAGCTTTACTTTTTCTGATCGGTAGAGAACATCTAAGCGATTGAATTGTGACTGAATTGCTGAGCGAGTCTGGATATTCACCAATCGCGTCACAGCCAGATTAAATCCCAAAAATAAGAGTAAGAATGTTCCAGCAATGACTAACAAAGGTTGCCTTAACAGAATAAGCTTTAAGCTCGGTGCTTTAGGAAGTCTCTTTTTTAGATAATTTGAAGCCATATCCCCAAACCGTTTCAATAATGACATGACTATCTACCTGCCTTATTTTTTTTCGTAATCGTTTCATTGTATCATCTGTCACTCGTGTCTCCACATCGCTGTCTAGTCCCCAAACCTCATCTAACAACTGCTCTCTTGAAACAGAATAATTCGGCGCTGTTAACAGCAGTTTCATAACTTTGTATTCTGTATTGGTTAAGCCAATGGTGTGCCCATCGATCATTAACTGAGGAGGAGCGCTCAACAGGCTTAATGATTCAAAACTCAGTTTGTTAACCATTGCTGCAGAAGGTTGTCTAGCCAAGATCGCTTTGACCTTAAGGGCTAACTTGACAGGCGAAAAGGGTTTGGTAAGATAATCATCTATTCCAGTATTGAAACCATCAATATAATCTTGATCAGAATCTAGCGCTGTCAATAAAAAGAGGGGTACTTGGGAGACTTGCCTAATCTTTCTAGCGATACTAAAGCCATCACTACCTGGCATCATCACATCTAAAATAACAAGGTCAGCTTGCTTTTCCATAAAAGCAAGTAATAGCTGATCACCTGTTTCAAAGGTTTTGACAATCATATCCTCCTTTTGTAAAACCATCTTGATTAAATCGCGGATTGATCTTTCGTCATCAGCCACATAAATGGTATGCATGATTTCTCCTCATCTTTCTACTAAAGTTACCAGTCGCGTTGTCATAGCTAGACCGCCTTGCAGCGACATCACGGCTTGATAACATTTTAAAAATCACCGTTATGAACAAAGCAAGACTTATTTCATTTCAAAAACAACTACTTTGTCTATAACGATGTCTTTTTGCTATAAAATGGAGCAGGCTAAGTGAGTCAAATAAGATGCTGTTTTAGTGAATGAAATAGACAGTAATAAAAAATCTGTAGTTTATGTCTGAACCACCTACGAAAATAGCACAAATACTAAGTTTGATTTTTATTGAGTATAAGACTTAGTACCACAGCAGACTTACAAAGCCATATTCACTAGCACGTGCCGTCTTCAGTTGTTTTAGGCTTGTCTAATTTCCTTTTTAAAACGTCTCACTTCCTTGGAAACCAACTGTTGACGACTTAGTTGATCAACACTGTACTTCCCCTTAGCATTAAAATAGCTTCGGTCATAGTCTTTTTTTACCTTGATTATCCAATGACGCCGGCGATTCGGTGCTCGAAAGCCTCGCGTAACCTGCTTACGAAACATAGGATCATGCCGTCGGACAGGATCGACATCTAATTGCCAGTGTCTCTTTCCCTTTGTTCCATAATTAAAGCTAGCCCCATTGACAATACCATTTTCAGTCACTACTTCCGCATCATTCTCATTTAAAAAACGTCCCTTGCTATCAAGGATAAATTCAGTATGAAAGCCCATCAGAACCTTGATATTAGCAGAGCGCTCTTGATCAGGGTAGGTGATCTGACCTTTTTGAATGGCTATTTTATTATGGAGCCGTGAAGACTCTCTAAGGCTATAATCGCCCTTACAAAACAAGGTTTCCCGTTTCTTATCTTTTAAATAAAGCGCTAGTGCATCTCGATCAGTCATGCCCTTTTTTTTAAAATGTTCTCGAACAAACTGGGCCTGATGACTAGAGATAATATAACGAAACTGGTGCAAGCGTCTTTCCAGATCTCCTGCCTGAGCTAAGCTACTTTCTGGAAATGCTTTCGCAACCAAAGCAGCAAAATCATACCAAAAAGGATCATCCGGTGCTAAATCCAAACTTATTTTTTGAACTAGCTGCTTATTTTCTCTAGCTCTTCCAACCAAATCGCTTGGCATCCCGATTACATTCAAGAAAGCTTCTAACCGCTCCTTGGGAGACATGAACAATTGGCTTTTTGCCCAGAAACAATTAAAAAAAGGCTCTCCAACTGTCACATCTATTCCTGCTGCTATCGTCTCATTAAAAATGCTTAACAAGCCATCAGACCAGCCTTGTTGCCTCAATTCTTCCTTTGTAATTATCATTGTCATAGGTCTATTCTAGCAAAAATAAGCCAATAGCACAGTGATAAGCTTTCCAATCAACTCACAAACGCTTCCAGTCATTTCAAGCATTCCATTTTAGAAACCAGATATCCTTATAAGACTAGTCGCTTCTCACCTAGACCCAAACTGTCTAATCAAGTGGCTTAAACATTATCAAAACTATTGATATTGAGGGGAATTTACCATAGTTGACCTATATACTCTTCGAAAATCAAAAGCAGGTGTTGTTGACTTGATTTGATGAACTTCAGTTCTATCTACATCGACGTCGCCTAGTCTGTTTTTGCATCTCATTGAGTATTAGATAATATTTCCTACGTCTACATCCCATCAATCCTTCTAAAAAATCATGACCGCCCGTCTAACGGGTGGTTTATTTGTCTCGCACCTCTCGGAGCGAGACTGGGCTTAAAGACACATAAATAAAGGACTTAGCTCTAAGAGCTAAGTCCTTATCATTATGCCTGATACCTATTTTTGCGCTGCTTCTTCAGCTGGTCTTGATTTGCGAGCAATATCTGCCTGGATAGCTTCGATAAAGTTTTCAACAGATACCGTTTCGGTTGCTTTCTTACCGTAGCGACGCACGTTCACTGACTTATCTGCCATCTCTTTGTCCCCAACAATTAATTGATAAGGGATTTTGCTCGTTTGACTTTGACGAATCTTGTATTGCATTTTTTCGTTACGCTCATCAACATCTGCACGAATACCGAGGTCTCGAAGTTTCTTAGCCACTTCCCAAGCGTAGTCTACATGCGCTTCATTTGAGATTGGAATAACGGTCACTTGATGTGGGGCAAGCCATGTTGGGAAGGCGCCTTTATAGGTTTCGATCAAAATAGCCGTAAAGCGTTCCATCGTTGAAATGATACCACGGTGAATCATGACTGGACGGTGTTCTTCCCCATCAGCACCGATGTAGGAAAGATTAAAGCGTTCAGGAAGAAGGAAGTCAAGTTGGATAGTTGACAGGGTCTCTTCATTACCGAGGGCTGTTTTTACCTGAATATCAAGTTTTGGACCGTAGAAGGCTGCTTCACCTTCTGCCTCGAAGTACTCCAATTCCATTTCATCAAGCGCTGCTTTAAGCATACTTTGTGCATTTTCCCACATGTCATCATTGTCATAGTATTTTTCCTTGTCTTCAGGATCACGATATGACAAGCGGAAACGATAGTCAGTTAGGTTGAAATCCTCATAGACATCAATAATCAATTGAAGGGCTTTTTGGAATTCTTCTTGAATTTGCTCTGGAGTTACAAAGATATGGCCGTCATTCAAAGTCATTTCACGCACACGCTGAAGTCCAGTAAGGGCTCCTGATTTTTCGTAACGGTGCATCATGCCAAGTTCGGCAATACGTACTGGTAATTCACGGTAAGAACGCACATGATTTTTATAAACTTGAATGTGGTGGGGGCAGTTCATTGGACGAAGAACGATTTCTTCACCGTCTCCCATGTCCATCGTTGGGAACATGTCTTCTTGATAGTGGTCCCAGTGACCAGAAGTTTTGTACAATTCTACTGAAGCAAGGGGCGGAGTATAAACGTGTTGGTAGCCTGAGGCTAGCTCTTTATCAGTGATATAGCGCTCCAACGTACGACGGATTGTCGCACCATCTGGTAACCAGAATGGGAAACCTTGCCCAACTTCTTGTGAAATCATAAAGAGATCTAGTTCTTTACCAAGTTTACGATGATCACGTTCTTTGGCTTCTTCACGCATTTTTAGATAGTTCTTGAGGTCTTTTTTGTCAAACCAAGCTGTTCCGTAAACACGTTGCATCATGGCATTATCAGAATTGCCACGCCAGTATGCTCCAGCTACATTAAGCAATTGGAACACTTTGATATGACCTGTTGAAGGAACGTGAGGACCACGGCAAAGGTCAACGAATTCCCCCTGACGGTAGATGGTCAAACCAGTAGCATCGTCAGCATGTTCGCTAATCAATTCAACCTTATAAGGATCATCTTTAAACAGTTCAAGTGCCGCTTCTTTTGAAATTTCTTCACGAATACATGGGTAATTTTCACGAACTATTTTTTTCATTTCTTCTTCGATACGAGGAAGGTCTTCATTAGAGATTTGTCCTTCAGCATTATCAGTATCATAGTAGAAACCGTCTTGAATAGCTGGACCAACACCTAGGTGGAGCTTAGGGAAAAGACGCTTCGCTGCTTGGGCAAACAAGTGAGCTGCTGAGTGACGGAGGACATCATAGGCATCTTCATGGTCTGGGGTGACAATTTCAAGTGAGCCATCCTCTGTAATCGGACGAACGGTATCCAATAATTGACCATTGAATTTACCAGCCAAGGCTTTTTTAGCTAAGGATTTACTGATAGATTCAGCAATATCAACTGTCGATACACCAGATTCATACTCACGAATGGCACCATCTGGAAAAGTAATCTTAATCATAAGAATCTCCTTTTGTTTCGTTTAGTAAACAAGAGCTTTAGTCTTGCTAAATTATTAGACAAATGTCCCAGACACCACTTCTGATTTTATCTTCTTCTACTTTCAAGAAGGACTCATACTCATCCAAAATCAAAAAATAACACAATGTATCACATAGCAAAATAAGATTCCGCAATTTAGAGCGAACGAAGTGAGCTTGAAAGGATATTTTCGCCGTAGTGATATTATTAGTGATAGTGTTGCTGTCACTAATAACAGAATTTTTGAGACCTAGGCTCAAAAATTAGGAATGAAACTCCGAAGGAGGTTGCTTCCGTCTGCACTACTTAAGAAAAGATCAAAAAAAGTTATTTTTTGAAATTAACTGAGTATCAAACTGCTTAAAAAAGATGTTTGAGAAAAGAAAATACGACGCCCTCAAAAGGACGTCGTAACGTGGTTCCACCTTAGTTTATCTAGGACGACAAAAAGACCCTAGAACTCTATCGGCGATAAGGGAACCACCCTTTTATGTTTGCATAAAATCATGAGAAGTAGTATCTCATCAGGCCATCTATATCCTCACACCAACCGGATACTCTCTCAAAAATAGCGACTGACAGACGTGTCTTCTATGGTTTAGAATATCATAATTCAACAGATTGTCAAGTTAAATGTTGGATTATTGTTTAGTCGTCTGACTCTCTATCACGTAGCGAAATCGTTCTAATCCGATCAACTAATAATTTTGGCGTTTTTAAAACTCTAACAGAGGTTTGAGCTGTTGTTCGGACAAGGGTCGAAGGCACTCCAAAGGTGTTTCTCATTAATTTAATATGGGTGTATTTTTTCTTACCATCCAAAGCAAAAGGACTTGTACTCACTTGATACTCTTTCGAAATAATGGCATCAATGTAGAGTTCATAAACCGACAAGGCAAAGCGCTCCGATGATATCTCATAAAGCTTGTGAGTTAAACATTCTTCAGTCATTCTCGGCGTATCAGCGATAGCATTTAAAATAGCTCGAGCAATATCCTCACTATCATCATAAAGATAACCAAACATAGGACAATCCAACAAATCTTCTAAATAAGAATTACTATGTGCAATAATCGGTGTCCCACTAACCAAACTCTCAGTATAGGTCAATCCTTGTGTTTCACTGGTTGAAGCAGATACGAGAAAATCGGCTGCTTTATAGTAATAAGCTGTCATCTCCTGAGCTACCATCCCTGTAAAAATGACATGGTCATCCAAGCCCAATGCAACCACTAAGTCTTTTAAATCATCTAGATAAGGACCACTACCAACCACCACACATTTGACCTTGGGATTTTCTGAAATAACCTCGGGAAGAGCGCGCAAAACAGCTTGAATATTTTTTTCATAGGAAATACGAGATAAACTTAATAGCATGGTATCATCACTAGCAATCCCTAATTCTTGCCGCAAAGCTAAAGTATCAGCTTCTTGAATCTCAGGGCGCTTGTACTGCTCCAACTCTATTCCAGTCGGGATAATCCTTTTAGGAATTTTGACCTTATAAGAGTCCAAGATGTTCAAGACAATACGACTTGGGCAAATGACACCATCACAATCTTTCAAAAAATTGCGCACAAAATACTTGACCATACCTGGTCTAATCAATCGTCCTTTGGCAATGTAATGCACATAGTCTTCGTAATGTGTGTGATAGGTGTGTACAACAGGAATTCCCAATTCTTTCCCAATCATCCAACCAAAAATGCCGACGCTAAACTCCGTTTGGGTATGGATAATATCGAGATGATGGTCCTTGGCAATCTTGTAGGCTGACGACAAGCCAGAATAAACGACACGTCTCTCACTAAAAGCTACAAACGGAACACTTGGTAAGCGAATGATGGTGGGGTCGTCATCAACACGGATATTTTTTTCCGCTGCTGTAAAAATAAAAACCTCATGCCCTAATTTTTCCAACTCTGTTTTTAAGGTTTTGATACTCGTTGCTACCCCCGAAATTTGTGGGAAGTAGGTATCCGTGAATAATCCAACTCTCATTTTAGAGCTCCAATACTTTTTGGTAGACGGCTGCTAATTGCTCTGCAACCAACTTGATATCCTTACTTGCGGCAACCTGGTAACCAGCCTCAACTTTATCTTCTTTACCAGCCAGAACTTTTTCTAAAGCGTAGACAAAACCAACAACATTTTTAGCTAAATAGGCAGAATGCTCATCAATCCAGCCTTCATAAACAGGAATGTCGCGTAAAACGAGATGTTGACGGCTAGCTAGAGCTTCTAAAACAACGATCCCTTCGGTTTCTTCACGACTTGGGAAGAAAAAGGCATTAGCTCCTGTCATGGCACCTTCATAGATATCTCCCTTAATATAGCCTGGGAAAATAACATTGTCTGGATGATCACCTTCGACAATCTGTCTAATATGACTTGGAATCACATAATGGTTAATGTGACCAAACCAGATAAAGGTGACGTGAGGCATGAGTTTTGCGACTTTAACAAAGTCATCAATTCCTTTACGCTCAAAAAAGAGACCAGCAGAAATGACAACTTTATCGCCTTTTTTAAGGTTAAAATGCGCCCTAAAAATAGCTTCCTTGCTATGACTTTGTTGATAACGTGTCAAATCAATGCCATTGGAAATAGCTGAAATGGGTGTCGTAATACCGTAGGATTGGATCAATTGTTTAGAATAGGCTGTTGGGGTAATCAAATAATCCGCTGCTTGGTAAAAGCGCATAAGATGCTTTTTAAAAAGGGGTGCAACTATATTTGACCCAATAAACGAATTTTCAAAATCTTCCTTTGTTGAATGCGCGTGCATAATCACACGTTTACCCGCTTTTTGAGATTTCCTTAAAAGATTCCAACTTTTAGGGCCGTAAGTATTGATATGGACGAGATCATAGTCATCATTTGGATCTGTCGTATAATCAATCCCTGCTAGCTCTAAAGCTTTTTTTTGATGTTTGATAGCCCGACCAATGCCTGATTTACTCAATTGCTCTGGCGCTTCTAAATACAGTAATACTTTCATATGGCCTATTATAACGCAAACTGAGGACATTTTCATTAACAAAACAAAAAATCAGTCCAAGGACTGACTCGTATTGTAGGAAAAACTTCTAAACGGTGGAAAAATGAAGAAGATCAGACATGATTGCTAATAAAACAATCTTTCTAAGACGTTTATTTTCCAAAAATGAAAAAGGCGGAAGAAAATGTCCACCATAAACGGTTTCTTCCACCTGAACCAATCTAAGAGCTGGCATTATTCCCTTTTGGAATCCATGCCGAGACTGATCCAGCTTGAACTGGAAATGTTGCCCAACCCTGATCATCAATAACCACTTCTTCCTCTGAATGACCTAGGTAATCAATAAAGGTTTTTCCAGCATGTAACTGACCAAGTTCCATATCCTTCCAACCAGCATCACCATTTGACATGACAACTGCTAGTGGATCGGGATGGGTCTCATCACCTTGGTTGACCCACCCGATACAATTAGGATGATCAAAATAGTCCACTTGATTGCCATAAACATGCTTTTGTCTCAGATAGGCTAATTTGTCAATGATTTCTTTGAAAGAAGCCTGGGCAAACTCGCCCTCGATACCATAGTAATCCCCATAAAAAAGACAAGGTTTTCCTTGCTGGCGCAGCATAATCAAGCTGTAAGCAAGGGGTTTAAACCAGTCTTCCACCGTCGACTCCAGTGACTGACCTCTTTGAGAATCATGATTGTCCACAAACGTGACCGCAAAATCTGGTCTAGTTTGCATCAAGCTACCTTCTAAAATCCTTGTTAAATCAAAATCCTGACCATCTAAGGAGGCTTGGTAGAGGTTCATGTGTAAAACAACATCCACCAGGTCAAATTGCAAGTCGACATCTTCTAAATAGTCGATATTTTCCTCAGTGTCATCCTTCCAGTACTCTCCAAAAACATAAAGATTGTCTTTGTGATGCTCACGGATATATCGGATAAAATTAGCCATGAAGTCGGAATCAATATGTTTAACAGCGTCTAATCGAAATCCTCCTACCTGACTTGTTTTCAGAAACCAACCAACCCACTTTTGTAGATTAGCCACTACCTCTGGGTGCCTAAAATCGACGTCATTGAACATGAGGTAATCATAATTACCATTTTCTTCATCAACACTGTCCTGATCAGCCCAGCCCTTATTATCTCCCATAACCATATATAGACCGGTTTCATTATGAAGCGCATCATAGTCCGTTCCTGAGAAGTGATACCAGTGCCATTCAAAATCATCGTAGTGTTTTTGCCGGCCAGGAAAGGCGAAATGCGTCCAAGCCTCAATATCATATGGCTCTGATATAGGTTCTTGACGATTGGACTGATTCATTTTCAAAACCTTAAACCGTTCTTTATCATCGCCATTTGCCTTATGGTTAAGAACCACATCAGCAATAGGCATAATGCCAGCCTCATTTAGCACTTTGGTCGCTCGAAGATAGTCTTCTTTTGTCCCATACTTTGTTGGAACAGTTCCTTTTTGGTCAAATTCTCCTAAGTCAAAGAGATCGTAAACACCGTAACCAACATCCTCAAAACCTGTTCCCTTAAAAGCGGGTGGCATCCAAACCTTATTGACTCCAAGTTGTTTTAAGGTATCAACGTCATCGATGAGGCGTTGCCAATGCTGGCCATCTGCTGGTAAGTACCATTCAAAATACTGCATGAGGGTTTCATTTGTCATAGATTATCTCTCTTTTCATTATTTGGTCTATTCTACCACTATTTTTAGAAATAAGAAAACATGACTCTACTAAGAAGTCATGTCACTTGTTTATTTTGTAGAGGCACGCTTGGTAACACCATGATTAAGAATAATTTCTTTTTCTTCTAATTCTTCTTTGTTCATGATTTTAGTTAACATACGCATGGCAACCGCACCTAAATCATAAATTGGCTGGTTGATAGATGACAAGTTTGGTCGTGTGTATTTCACAATTTCCGAATCATTACTTGTAATAATTTCGAAATCTTCTGGGACACGTTTGCCAGCGGCAAAGAGACCATTTAAAAGACCAACCGCAAGTTCGTCTTCTCCAACATAGGCAGCTGTTGCACCTGAGTTAATCACACGTTCTGCTAATTCAAAACCATCTTCATAGCGGTATTTAGCTTCAAAAACAAGACCTTCTGTATAGTCAAGCTGATGAGATTGTAAACCAGCTTTATAACCAGCAAGGCGCACTTTGCCATTGATGTCATCAAGAAGGGGACCTGAAACGAATGCAATCTTTTTATGATGTTTAGCTAGGTCTGAAACAACACCCTCAACTGCTTTTTCGTAGTCAATGTTAACACTTGGTAATTGATGCTCTAAATCGATTGTTCCCGCAAGAACTACTGGTGTGCGTGAACGTGAAAACTCAGCACGAATCTTATCAGTCAATCGGTGCCCCATGAAGATAATCCCGTCAACTTGCTTAGCAAATAGCGTGTTAACCACGTTAACTTCCTTATCTTCATCTTCATCACTTGAAGCAAGCACAATGTTGTATTTGTACATCTCAGCGATATCATCAATCCCCTTAGCCAAAAGAGCAAAGTAAGCATTGGAAATATTAGGAATAACAACCCCAACTGTTGTTGTTTTCTTGCTGGCAAGACCACGCGCTACGGCATTAGGACGGTAATCTAAACGATCGATAACCTCTAAGACCTTTTGACGGGTATTTTCTTTCACATTTTTGTTCCCATTGACAACACGACTAACGGTGGCCATTGATACACCAGCTTCTCTGGCAACATCATAAATGGTAATAGTATCATCTGTATTCATATGAATGTTCCTTTCGTTGTATTTTTTACCTGAAAATCACGCTTTCATAGTCTATACTATCACGATTTGGAAACACTTTCAAGTCTAACGCTATTTTTTCTCTTATTTATTTGAGAATCTGAGGAAAAAGACTGTAAAAGCTTGATTTTTAAGGCAATTTCTGAAAAAATAAGAGACAGAAAGAAGGGATGACATGACAAAAATTGATTTACTTTTAGAGAATTTACTTAAGCAGGATGTGCCAGCAGCTGTTGTTTCTGATCCTGTTACTATCAATTACCTAACAGGATTTGCTAGCGATCCTCATGAACGCTATATGTTCCTCTTTTTGATGGCTGATAAGCAACCTCTCCTTTTCTTACCAGCGCTAGACGCCGCACGCGCTGAAAGCGTTCTCGACTTTCCAGTCGTTGGCTATCAAGATGCTGAAAATCCATGGGATAAAATCAAGGCAGTTTTGCCACAAACCGATTTTGCTAAAGTGGCAGTGGAATTCGACAACCTTAATGTTACCAAATTTAAAGGCTTAGAAGCTGTCTTCACAAGTGCCTTTGTCAACTTGACTCCGTTGATCCAAAACATGCGGTTAATTAAATCTGATGATGAGATTCAAAAAATGTTGGTTGCTGGCGACTGGGCTGATAAGGCTGTACAAATCGGTTTTGACACTATTTCACTTGATAAAACAGAGACTGACATCATCGCCCAGATTGAATTTGAACTCAAAAAGCAGGGTATTTCCAAAATGAGTTTTGAGACCATGGTACTCACTGGAGATAATGCTGCCAATCCTCACGGTATTCCAGGAGTCAACAAGATCGAAAATGATGCCCTACTCCTCTTTGATTTAGGGGTTGAAACACTTGGCTATACCAGTGATATGACCAGAACAGTCGCTGTTGGGCAGCCCGATCAATTCAAAAAAGATATTTATAACCTCTGCTTAGAGGCTCAATTAACTGCCCAAGAGTTTATCAAGCCAGGGGTCACAGCTGCTGAAGTTGACGCTGCTGCACGCCGTGTCATCGAAAAAGCTGGTTATGGAGAATACTTCAACCACCGTCTTGGGCATGGGCTCGGTATGGACGTTCATGAATTCCCATCGATCATGGAAGGCAATGATATGGAAATCCAAGAAGGCATGTGTTTCTCCGTGGAACCAGGTATCTACATTCCTGGCAAGGTCGGTGTGCGGATTGAAGATTGTGGCTATGTCACCAAAAATGGTTTTGAAACCTTCACCAAAACGCCAAAAGAACTACTTTATTTTGAAGGCTAGTCCGACAACCCATGATAGCAGAAAACAGCTGATCAATCGTTAGTTATTTCAGAATATTGACGATGTGGGACTAACTTATCCATAAAAAAACACTCAGAAAGGGGACTAAAAGACCTTTTCTGAGTGTTTTTTTCTCAACTATCATTGTAGTGGACGGGAAATGCTCAAAACAGACTTTTTCTACAAACTTAGCAGCGGCTTATGCTATCTGTTTTTTAGTATTTCCTCACTTGAGGTGCTTGGTAATTTTGAATAAACGCTTCCATCTCATTTATATCATCTGTGAAAAGGACTTTATCACGGTCTTCTTGACTGAGAAAGCCTTCCTCAACCATGTGATCGAATTGCTTTTTTAAGGGTTCGAAATAACCATTAACATTGAACAACAGACAGGGTTTATCATTTTGCCCAATCCGTGACCAAGAAATGACTTCTGAAATTTCTTCAAGGGTTCCCGGACCTCCTGGCAAGGCAATGAAAACTTGGCCTAAGGACATCATCTTGGCTTTTCGACTTGGCATGTCTTCAACCACAATCAATTGAGATAAGCCTGTATGCGCAATTTCACGTTCTTTAAGAAAGGTTGGCATGACGCCAATCGTTTCACAGCCGGCAGCAATCAAACTATCTGCTAAAATTCCCATCAAACCGACCTTACCGCCACCAAAGACAAGGCTATGCTTATTATCTACCATCCAAGTGGCTAAGGCTTTTGTTTTTTGAGCATAGATAGGATTTTTCCCTGAATTAGCACCGCAAAAAATAGTTATGTTCATGTGTCATTCTCCTAACTTAGAGTAAATATTTCTCGGCTAAATGACGGTCAGATTCTCGGATGATGATGTCGATGGTATTCCCTAAATACAAAACAGACGATCCTGACACGACTTCATTCTTTCCATTGACAACTTGATTGGTAATCAAAATTTGTCGCGGTAGCTCTAATTCGCGAACTTGTTTACCAGCAATTTTGTCTGATACTGGCCACTGCAAGAGCATGAGTTTTTCAGAAACATCGACTTCCTTGTTGGCAAACATTTTTTCCAACATGGCTTCATAGACTGGGGCTCCTTTAAGCAAATCCATAACGGTGTATGAGACAAGGGTAACAAAGGCTAGGGGCATGAGTTGCGAGAGATTTCCAACCATTTCACAAACCAAGACAATAGCGGTCAGTGGGGCTTTTGAAACAGCGCCAAAGTAGGCACTCATTCCTGCGATAATAAAAATACTAAACATGCTGCTATCAATCAAACCAAGTTGAATAGCTAATGCTCCAAAGGCAGCACCAGAAAGGGCTCCAAGGGATAAGATGGGTAGAAAAATACCGCCTGGAACACCACTACCATAAGAAATCATGCAGTAAACAAAGCGAATAACTAGCCACACCAACAAGACCCAAAAACTTAGATTAAGTTTAGGAAGGGTGACAATGACCTCATGACCACCTCCAGAAAGGATTGGAAGAAAATAGCTTAAGGGCATGATAGCTATGAGTGCAACGATGCTAAAATAGGCTGGCTGGATATGAAGCATTTTCCCTAGTTTCTGGTAATAGTCTCCAACAACTAGGACCACTTTTTCGTAACCAAATGCCAACAAACCAAAAATAAGCCCCATAATGAGATACAACCAATAAGCCTCTAGGGGTAAACGGGCTAAATGGGAAGCAAAATCAAGAACAGGGGCCATACCGAAGAACTGTTTAGAGACAAGATCTGCCGTCAGACTGGCCGTTAACGTCGTAATCCAAACTGTTCGTGAAAAATGATGATAAACTTCTTCGACAACAAAAAGAAGCCCAGCAATCGGTGCGCCAAAAGCTGCTGCAATCCCTGCTGCTGAACCACTGGCAATCAAGGTTTTCTCTCCAAAAGAGGCTAAACCAAACTTGGTTGCAACACCTTTACCAACCATAGCACCCAGTTGAATACTGGGACCCTCACGACCTAGAAGCATACCACTTGAAATAGCTAATAAACCTGCTACAAATTTTTTCCAGAGCACGCTCCACCAATTCAAGTGCATGAATCCCTTAAGTTCAGCTTCAACTTGGGGAATACCGGATCCCTTAATGTGTGGCTCTGATAGCAGCAATTTTCCTACAATTAAAGCAATAAGAGCATATAATCCAAAAATAAGTGCTAAATAAATACTTTGTTCGTGAGCGAGTTCGTATAAATGCAAAACCTTTTCATAAACTACCTGAATAAGTAATCTAAAACTACTCACCACAAATCCTGCCAACAGTCCGACAATAATCCCCCTAAAAATGAGAAACAAAATCGATTCTGATAAATACGACCTAGCTTTTTGATGCTGATCCATAATGCCTCCTGTGAATCTTATCCTAAATACCTCTATCTTAACACGTTTTAAGACACACTTTCAAGGGGAAATCATAGTCATCATCACTAGAAAATGGTATCATATCTCCAAAGAAAAGGAGACATTATGGATAATCAAAACATTCGTCAACAACTTCAGGATGCTTATCAAAAACGTGTCGCCATGCGTGTCTATCAAGACAAAAAAATTCCTCAAGAGGATTTAGACACTATTTTAGACGCTGCTTGGTTGAGTCCTTCTTCTATCGGTTTAGAAGGCTGGCGCTTTGTCGTTTTGGAAAATGCAGCCGTTAAAGAAGCCATCAAAGCCGTTTCATGGGGTGCCAAATCGCAGTTGGAGACAGCAAGTCATTTTATTCTTTTAATCGCTGAGAAAAAGGCCCGCTACGATAGCGAGTCGGTCTATGACAGCCTTGTCCGCCGTGGTATTTCTGAACCAGAAGCTATAAAAAACCGCTTAAAGCAGTACCAAATCTTTCAGGAATCAGATATGGAAATCGCAGACGATGAACGTCGCCTCTGGGATTGGACCGCTAAACAAACCTATATCGCCCTAGGAAATATGATGACCTCTGCCGCTTTATTGGGCATCGATTCCTGTCCGATCGAAGGATTTCCTTATGGTAAAGTCAATGCTATTTTAGCTGAACACGGTGTGATTGACAGGGACAAAGAGGGGATTGCAAGTATGCTGTCCTTAGGCTATCGTCTCCAAGACCCCAAACATCCTCGTCGACGCAAAGAGCGTCACATGGTCATTTCCACTTTCAACTAATAGATGATATAAAGTAGACATTATCGTTAGTAAAAGACTAGACTTTTTGATAAGATAATAATTGAATTAAAAATAGTCAGCATTTCAAAAAAGGAGATCGATATGAAACCACTACATACCTGTGTTCGCGTCAAAGATTTAGACGCTTCCTTAAAATTCTACGCAGACGCTTTGTCATTGACTGAAGATCGTCGTTTAGACTTCCCTGATCAAGAATTTACCATTGTTTACCTACGTGCAGAAGGTTATGAATACGAACTTGAGTTAACTTACAACTATGGCCACGCTGCTTATGAACTTGGTGATGGCTATGGTCACATTGCCCTTGGTGTTGAAGATATCGAAAACCTTCATAAAGCTCATCAAGAAGCTGGTTACTCAATCACAGATATTAAAGGACTGCCAGACCAAAAACCAATGTTTTACTTCATCACAGATCCAGATGGTTACAAAATTGAAATCATCAGCCTTCCAGTATTTGAAGGACGTGACTAAGACAAGGTAGCAATACCTCTCACGTGAGAATCCTTCAGGGTTAAGAATGAATTCATTTTGGACAATTTTCTTAAACGTTTAATGAAAACTCTTAGAAAGAGACTAAATCAACTTTTCTAAGAGTTTATTTTTTTACAATTAAGCCTTTCTTTCCAATTGTTGCCTTTTATAAAAGAGGAGACTAGACTTTGCAGGACTAGTACCTTTCATGTTATTCGCTTATGGTTGCGGTAATCCCTATAATCCGTCGCGTCGTCATTTCATGAGCAGAAGTGTTCTGCTATCATAAGATGCACGGATGCCTCTACTAGGTGATTTTCTCAGAAATGGTGATACTATCCCACTAATTTTACAAAACATTGAAGAAGGTCAATGCCCTGTTGTTTTAAAGAGCCATCATACACAAAAAAGAGCTTCATTGAAGCCCTTTTTTATGTATGATTACCGTTTTGGTGTGTACACTAAATGTTCATTCAAGAAGGTTGCAAAGCCTAGTTCACTAAGTTCGCGTCCGTAACCGGCATTTTTGACACCACCAAATGGCAATTCTGGAAGAGATGCCCAACCTGAGTTGATGAAACTCATACCCGTTTCGATTTGAGCGGCAACACGTTCAGCATGTTCTTGATTGCTTGAGAAGACTGTACCACCAAGACCGTAACTTGAATCGTTAGCCAATTCAATCGCTTCTTCTTCGGTATCAACTTTGTAAATAGAAGCTACTGGACCAAAAATTTCTTGGTTGTAAATTGGATTTTCTTTAGTAATGTTAGTCAAGACCGTTGGCATGACAAAGTTACCAGGATGGTCAATGGCTTCATTACCGTATTCAACAGTTGCCCCATTATCAACAGCTAATTTAATTTGTTCCAAGACCTCCTCTTTAGCACCAGCTGAAGATAGAGGCGCTAAAGTTGTCTCAGCTGCCATCGGGTCGCCCCATTTAGCTGTTTTAAAGGTTTCCACAACCATGTCCACATATTTCTTATAGTTTTCTTCACCTACAACGATGAAACGTTTTGAAGAGGTACACACTTGACCAGCATTATAAAGTCGAGCATAGAAAATGGTTTCTTTTAATAAGTCAAAATCAGCATCTTCAAGGATAATGAAGGCATCATTACCACCAAGTTCAAGTGATGATTTCTTAAGATGGCGTCCCGCTGCTTCAGCAACCGATGCGCCACCACGCTCAGAACCTGTTAAGCAGACACCAGCAACACGCTTATCTGCAATAATAGTGTTAACTTGATTATAAGAAACGAAAAGGTTTTTGAATGCTCCTTCTGGCACACCAGCTTCAAGAACCAAATCTTCAAAAGCCTGAGCAGAGGCAGGACAGTTTGACGCGTGTTTTAAGACCATTGGGTTACCACCAATGAAGTTAGGCGCAAATACGCGCATGATTTGATAGAATGGGAAATTCCAAGGCTCTACCGCTAAGATAACTCCAGTTGCTTGTTTAAGGTAATAAGCGTCACCAGTATCGGTTTCCAGAGGAACTGGTTTCAAAAACTCATCAGCCTTATCAGCATAGTAATCAGCAATATCAGCACAAAGTTCCACTTCACCTTGAGCTTCTGTGAAGAGTTTCCCCATGTCCTTAGTCATCACTTCCGCATATTTATCACGATCGCGGCGGAGTAAGTCGGCAATCTTGTGAAGTTGCATTTTGCGATCTTCTAAACGATCTTCTCGACGCCATTGTTTATAAAGCTGGTGACCTGTTTCCAGCGCTTTTTCGACATCTGCATCTGAAACATTGTCGAATTGATGGAGCACTTCATTTGTGTAGGGGTAAATCGTTTGATAAGCCATATAAATCTCCTTTTTCAGTGTTATCATTATTGTAATCTTTTTCGTAAACGTTTGCAAATTTTTGAAACAGGAAAACTTTAAAAAGACAGGGCAAGCTACTTTTCTAAGTCGCTATTATCCTTTCAAGTCATCAATCATACGACAGCAAATAAGCTACACCTTTAAGAGGACCTGCTTTGACCTGTCTTGAAAGCAAGGTTTAGTTACCTAAACGATAGGACCAGTTTGCTGGACACGCGTCGATAAAAAGCAGGTGAAACGAAAATTTCCCAACAGTGCTCTCTTTAACGACTGAACTTTACAGCTATGGCAACGTCGACCGCATTGTTTGGTACTGTCCTTGATGGTAAAAGGCATCAACTAACTAGAAAACAAAGGACTAGCTCATTCCTATCTGTCTTTAGAGAATCAATCACAATAAGCACTGGAAAGGAGACGCCTACCAGCTTGTTATCCAAACAACAAAAAGTGACGACAAGCTTTTGATAGCGTTTATCGTCACTCCTAAAGTCAAGTAAAGACCGTTTTAATCTAAAAATCTAATCTTATTTCCTTTGGTTTCTCTTGTTTCGACGCTTCTTCATCCAATAGAAGCCTAAAAAGACGAATAGAAAGCCCGTGATCAGATTATAATATTGATTTCCAAAGGTAGGGCTAACCGCGATGATAAAAAATCCAAAAGCGATCAAAAAGGATGGGCCATTTTTTTCCATTGCTATTCTCCTGGTTTAATCTTATTGGCAGAAATCACAAATGGTGTCCAAATGAGGAAGGCCACAAACAAGTTAAAGAGAGAGACCAAGCCAGCCATAAAGCTACCACCCGTAGCCAGATAAGCATAAAGTCCAGCAGGTGTAATCCAAGGAACGGCTAAAAATACTGGCGGAATCAATCCTGTAGTTGTCGCAATATAAGCTATGGCATTACATACTGGTGGTACAATCAACCAAGGAATCACAAAACTTGGGTTAAGCACAATTGGCATACCAAAGATAATTGGTTCGTTAATATTGAAAACACCCATTGGCGCAGACAATTTAGCGATGGTTTTATGCTCTTCACGTTTTGAAAAGATAAAGATGGCAATAATCAAAGCTAGGGTAATACCTGAACCACCCATTTGTCCATAGGCGTCAAATGATCCACGTGTCCAATCCCATGGCAATTCTGAAACTTTTCGTGTCGCTTCATAAACAGCCGTATTTTCATTTAGAGCGACACCATAAATACCATCCATTACAGGTGCTAACACATTGTGCCCATGAAGACCGAAGAACCAGAATAATTGAACTAAGAATGATAGGAAAACAACTGAACCAATACCTTGTGATAAGCCCATGAGCGGTTTTTGCACATAGGTAGACACCAAGTCTCCTAAAGCTAAACCAGTTGCTGCAAAAGCAAGATAAGCCACAATGGCTGAAGCATAGATGGCAGCTGTACCAGGAATAATTGCTGCGAAGGCTTTATTAACAGCAGGTGGGACACTGTCAGGAAGTTTAATGGTAATGTTACGCTTGGTCAAAGCGGCATAGACGAACATGGAAAGAAATCCAATAACAAGAGCGGTGAAGAGCCCTGTTGCCCCAGCGTAATTAAGAGCGATAGCTCCCCATTGGCTTGCTTCAATACTTGTCGCCCCGTCCGCTGTTACTACTGTCAAACCAAGCTCTTTTAATAGAGCAATGTTAGATGGACTCACTTTTTCAAGAGCCGTTGATACTGTAATACTTTGAGGAATAGTAGCTACAAAAGACGCAAACGAAATCAAACCACCAGCCAGAGGGTTAACCTTGTGCATGACTGACAAGTTGTAACCAAAGGCGAAAGCAAAGAATAGGGCCATGATACTGATGGTACCAAAGTAAACATAACCATTGATATCAATAATAGGTTGCATAGCTGCCGTAAAGCTCTCCCAACCTAGATTGGTTGGAATATCTCTTAGAAAAACGTTGAGCAAAACCGCAACAGAACCCGCCATAGTAATTGGCATCATTGAAATAAAGGAATCACGGATCGCAACAAGATGACGTTGAGAGCCTATTTTCCCAGATATTTCCATAAATTTATCAGAAAAATTTGACATAGTGTTTCTCCTAAACTTTAATTATTTTTAGCAATCTTGATGTTTCTTAATCAACTCTTGATACCAGTAAAAACTATCCTTGGGCTTTCTTTCAAGGGTTCCTTCTTCAACCTCATGTTTATCAACATAAACAAACCCATAACGTTTTTGATAGCCATTGAGCCATGATAGTAAATCAGTAAAGGACCAAGTACAGTAGCCAAGAACGCTTGCACCATCTTGAATAGCATTATTAATAGCTGTTACATGCTGACTGAGATAGTCAATACGATAGTCATCATGGATGTGACCATCTTCTGTAAGCTGATCGTATTCTCCAAGACCATTTTCCGTGATTAGGACAGGAACATCGTAACGACTGCTGATGCGTTGGATAGCAATTTGAAGCCCCATCGGATCAATTTCCCAATCCCAGTTTGTTCGTTCAACAAAAGGATTCTCAATACGTTTATACAAACCAGGAACTCCTGATTCACCTGAGCTTCCTTTTTTACCTGTTGTATTCATCTCACCACGTCCTACCCCATCGATTGGGTTATAAGCCATGGTATTTGATTGATAGTAGTTAATGCCTAAGAAATCTGGTTTGGCAGAAGCGATGAGCGCCATATCCCCCTCTTGAATATCGATACTGATGCCTTGCTTAGCCAGATTATCTAAAGCAAATTTGGGGTATCTTCCTTTGAGGTAAATGTCCATCCAAAAGTGTGACTGCATGTCCTCAGCTCTTTCAGCAGCTAAAACATTAATCGGATGACTATCTTTAGCATAGATTGGAGAGTAAGCAAAACTTGGTCCAATCTTTCCATCAGGAATCATCTCATGGAAGGTATTAATCACCTTAGCATTAGCTAAATTAGCAATATGATTCACTTGGTACATGCGCTTATCCTCTTGAACACCTGGTGGATGCACACCTAACTGGTAACCCAAGCTAACAAAAATGTTTTGTTCATTTAGGCTAATCCAGTATTTGACCCTATCACCAAAACGGTCAAAGAGAACACTAGCGTACTCATTGAAATCATCAATAATCTGACGCGACTCCCAACCACCATACTCATCCATTAAGCACTGTGGCAAATCCCAATGATAAAGCGTAATCAAGGGTTCAATATGATGTTTTAGCAATTCATCAATCAAATCTGAATAAAATTGAATGCCTTCCTCATTAACAGGGCCACGACCTTCTGGTAAAATACGTGTCCAAGCAATCGAGAAACGATAGGCTTTTAAGCCCATCTCAGCCATCAGGGCAACATCCTCTTTATAGCGGTGATAATGATCTACTGCAATGTCACCTGTCGTTCCTTTAAAGGTGGTTCCTGGGAGTTTGACATAATTATCCCAGACAGATGGTGACTTGCCATCAGCATCCCAAGCCCCTTCGACCTGGTAGGCTGCCGACGCTGATCCCCAGAGAAAGTCTTTAGGAATATGCGATATCTGATTTGTCATGATTGTCTTTCCTTTTCTGATGTGTCCAGAGCCTTAGCGTGCATTATTAGAGCATCTAGTTGTGCTTGCGTTTGCTTTTCAATGCTTTTTTTGAATACAGTATTCATAAGAAAACGATTCCCTTTTTGAAAGATATCACTAGCTTGCAAGTCTTGAACATAAGTAATGAGTGTCTTGTTCGCCTCTAGCTCTTTAAAATGATAAGAAATGGTCTGTTTCCCTCGATTGGAATGAAAACTTACGACATATTGATTTGGGGCGTCAAAGCTTTCAACCACCACTTTGATTTGGTGTTGCTGAGATGACCCAAATGTTTTGATGTAATTCAATCCAGTAACAATAGCTTCGTCTGCTAGTTTTTTGAGCGTATTGTCGTGATAATCTTTCTTTAAGGAGTCAGTGACAACCTGAAATAAAGCTGTTATCGATACATCTGCTGTTTTGGTTATTTCCATAAAACTAACTCAACTCTGCTAATTTTTCGTAAACATCAATCACTTCTTTTGCCATATCAATAAAGGTTAAAGCTGTCATTAAGTGATCTTGACCATGAACCATTAAAAGCGATAATTCCACTGACTGTCCGGCAGCTTCTTGCGATAATAGCTCGGTCTGAGAATTATGTGCAACATTTAAGGAGTTGTAAGCATCATCAATTCGCGTTCTTGCTTGGGCAATATTTCCTAATTTTGCCTCACGAATGGCTTCCACAGCTTTACCTTTAGCTTCTCCACCATACATGATTAACCCCATAATCGCTTCTAAATTTGTAGGTTCAGCCATACTCAGCCCTCCATCATTTTAAGCGCTGTCTCCAACACATTTGCGCCATTCATTGTCCCGTAGTCGACCATGTTAATGCTATCTACTTTGATTTCTGGTTCATACTTTTCCTTAAACTCTTTAACCAAGAATTTGACCTGTGGGCCTAAGAGTAGAACATCAATAGCATTATCGGCCACCTCATTAGCAGCTTCTGACACAGGAACGGCCCAGATTTTAACATCTACACCTTTATCTTCTGCGGCTTTTTGCATTTTAGTAACTAGCATACTTGTTGACATACCAGCGTTACAAACTAACATAATTGATTTCATAAAAATTCCTCCTAATGTTTCCCTATTAAAGGGATAAATATTTTTTTGACATTATTGACTGTTGGACTAGCTAAGAGTTGTTCTTGAAGGTCTGTCTGCTCGACAAAGTCAACCAAACTAGGTGACAAATGTTTTAAATAGGGATTGCTTCCTTTTGATGGTGACAGCAGAAAAATAAAGCTAACGTAATGCTCTTCATTCCACTGAAGGGGTTGTTTAAAAATACCAACAACCACTTGTTCAGACAAAGACATGGCTGATGACGGATGCGGAAAAGCTAGCGTATTACCATAAACAATGGGGCTATAGCTTTCACGTAATTCCATTTGTTTTAAAAATTGCTCAACGAATTGGTCATCCCTTGATTCTTCTAAACTGTTGACCATTGTCTCGAGAACTTCAGCTTTGGAGAGTTCTTGCTCAAAATAGAAAAAGCGTTTTGAAACAAACATCTCATCGGCAATCTGACAAGCTTTTTCATCGCTTAGCTTCTTCTGTTCTCTACTGTTATAGCTTAGAGAGGCTTCTTCTGATAAATAACTTCTTATCCTCGCAATGTCTTCGTTGTTTAAGAAAACGCTAACATTTATGACGGGCGTTAAAAACATCAGATTGGAAAGGCTAATGGATGAGATAATCAAATCAATGGACTGAAGTCTTTTTTCAGATAACTCATAGTAACTAATCGCATCCACAATCTGCAAGCTACCGCCGAATTCTTTTTCTAAACGATTTTTTAGCATCAAGGCACTACCGTATCCTGTCGCACAGACCACTAGAACATTTAATTTATTTTTGTTGGAATAACGCTCGATAGCTGCCATCAGATGAAGGGTTATATAAGCCCACTCATCGTCAGTGACCTGATAGGGGGATAATTCCGGCATATCTTTAAAAACGTGCTTAGTCATCTCGAAAACCGCCGGATAATCCTGTTTTAGTTGTTCTGTCAAAGGATTCGTCATTTGAATCTTGTTTTTCAAGCGGCTTAGAAGCGGTGTCATGTGGGCAGTTAAGCCATTAAGGAGATCATTGTCCAAATAAAAAGGAACGGCAATGAGCTGGCTTGCTTCTACAAATTTTTCTTTCAGATGATACTCAATTAAACCTGTCGAAAATCCAGTTGTAGCAGGGTTGACTGATGAATTCTTCACCGTCAAATGAAGGGCGATATAATTTGCTTCTTCCTTAGGAAAGCTGATACCATAAGCTTCTTCGACTCGCTTTAAGATCCTCTTAGCAACGCGGTATTCTTCAGAAGATTCGATGACATCAGCACTATTAAAACTTTTTAACGGATAGCCCAGCCGTATTCGTTGAAGCATTAGCGCAATGTGTAGCACTAAATTCTGAATAATAAAATCAGATAATTTCAAGTTAGCATTGCGACATTCATCTATGACAAAAATGGTCAATTCTGGAAAATTGATAGTCGACACAAAATAGTGCTCTACCATGGCAGACATGGACTCATCAAAACTATTGACAAAGAAATAATCCATAATGAAGCGCCTCATATCTGCTTCAGACCCCAGTACAGTGATCATCTGTTTATTTGTCAGCAAGGTTAAACCATAAGGCAGGAGAGACTCACGAATCAGGGAAAGGACATTATTTAAGGTTGTACGACTAATGAATAATTCTTTAGCGAGACTTTTTAAGGACTGCTGTTTGTCTTCGAAAAAGAGTTTATTTAGGATGTAGTGTTTGCGATCTTCTGCCTCCTCAATTTGTAAAACGTCTTTTACGTTACGTTTTGCTGCTAACAGGTTTTGCCAAAAAAGCTCAAACATGGCTTGATCATCAACAGCTAGTTGGTAACCATAACCTCTCTTAGAGATAATACTAGCACCGTGGCCAACAATCGTGTCTGATAACTGACTGAGGTACTTTCTAACCGTGCGGTCACTCATCCCTAGCTGATGACCAATATCTTCGCTAGAGACAAAAGTAGACCTTTGCTTCATTAAAAAATCCATTAGTGACATTTCTTTTTTAGAAAGCATTCGTCCTCCTTTCACTCCTGATTATGTTAGCCCTTACATTTTTCATTATAGCAGAAGATTACCTGGTGAAAAGTCATTCTTTTTCCGTTGTGAAACTGAAAATCAGTGACTAAGATTTAATGATTAATTTAAAGTCTTCCCAAGCTTCTAACGTCTCTAGTAAAGGCAAGGAAGTCTCACAAATGTGACCTACGACATTGGCCTTGTCGCTAATGGTAAACGCTTTTAAAGCAATCTGTAATTCTCCCTTGTAGCGCGTGTATCGGTCGTTATCAATGATAAGACTCCCTCGTTTGACCTTTTTAGACTGATCGTCTCGTGGAGGGATGGAAATATCTGTATAAATCGTTCTAGGAATGGTTGAGCGAATCACATAGTCTGAAATATCGCCGCGATAGTTATGATCAAAGTTTACAATGGCTTTTTCAACACTACTAAGATCATCCAAAACGGTGACCTCAAAACACTTGACTTCTGATAGCAAAGCCTCATGGCAAGCCTTCAATTCCTCTTCCGAGATAAATTGATTTGAGATGAGAATATTATCAATGGTACCAATCGCTTTCATCAGTTGAACCTGCTGCGCTATCGGCAAATGGCGATGGTCCTCCACGGTTGGCAAACCTTCAGACAGTGGCCAAGGGCCTTCTTTGGCAGTTTGACTGCTGACAAAAGCAGCGGTTTCAATCCCTTTTTCATGATAAAAAGTCGACATCTCTATAAAATGTTGCTGCGATAGAGCAGTAAACTCATGAGGATAGAAATTATGACAGGCAATAATATTATCAAAATTAGCATCACTCGCTAAAAGATCATTAACCAAAGTCTTATCGGTACTCATGTTTAATTCAATTTTTAAACCAAACTGATTTTGCGTTAAGGAGACAATGTCGTCAATAGAGAGGGCTTCATCAAGGCGTAAACCAGCTAATCCAAATTCCTTTGCTTTGAGAATCAACTGATCCTCCCAAGCATTTTGTTCAATAAAAGTTGGACTAATATCAGCAATCACGCGCATATTCAGATCATTAGCATATTGAATAATAGCCTTATACTTGTCAAAAGTTGTGGTATCTCCTGCTTCTAGTTGCAAGAGACTCATAAAAATGCGCTCAGCACCATACCTCTTCAACAAATCCATATATGATTTAATCTTGTTAAGTTCGTGCCTTTCAGGGTAAATCGAAAAACCAAATGTGACCATATTCTCTCTCCTTATTGTGAAAAACCATTATTTTGACTGAGTTCTTTAAACCAGTAACCAGATTTCTTCAGGCGACGCTCTTGTGTTTCTAAATCAAGCGAAACTAAACCATAGCGATTTTTATAGGCGTTTAGCCAAGACCAGCAGTCAATAAAAGTCCATAGCATATACCCTTTACAGTTAGCTCCCTGTTCAATCGCTTTATGAAGTTCAATCAGATGGTCTTTGATAAAGGCAATGCGATAATCATCTTGAATCACACCATCTTTAAGAAACTTTTCTTCTCCCTCAACCCCCATGCCATTTTCAGTTACCAACCAGTCAATATTGCCATAATGGTCTCTAATCGTCATCGCAATATCGTAAATCCCTTGTTCGTAAATTTCCCAACCACGATGAGGATTGATCTTTTTACCTGGCATATCATAGTGTTCAAAATACAGGTCTAGACTAAAGGCTTCATCTGAAGCAATATGTTTTTCTGGCGCTTTGACACGCATAGGCTGGTAATAATTAACACCTAAGAAGTCTACGGTATGCTGACGAATAATGTCTATTTCTTCTGAGGTTACCTCTGGCATCAACTCATGTTTTCTAATGATCTCTACTAAGTCCTCTGGATAAGTCCCTAGAACAGACGGATCAAGGAAACTTTTGGTTTGAAACAGTTCTGCGATGTGCGCTGCTTTGCGGTCTTCTTCAGACTCACTTCTAGGATAGGCAGGCGTCAAATTGAGGACAATGCTGATTTTGTGGCTAGCATTAACATCGCGGCAAGCTTTAACGGCTAAACTGCTGGCTAATTGGGTATGATAGGCAACAGCCACTGCCGCTTTAGGGTCAACCTTACAAGGATAATGCAAGTCATTCATATAGCCACACTCAACAGGGACAATCGGCTCATTAAAAGTTATCCAAGTATCCACTAAATCTCCAAATAACTCAAAGCATCTTCTTGCATAAGCTTCATAGGCATAGACAGTTTCTTTATTTTCCCAGCCACCTTTTTCCTGAAGAGCATAAGGCAAATCAAAATGATATAAATTGACGATGGGTTTAACACCAATATCCTTGATGCTCTTAAAAACATCCCGATAAAAGGCAAGGGCTTTCTCATTAACCTTGCCAGTACCGTCAGGTATTAAACGCGCCCACTGGATGGACGGACGGAAAACAGTCTGTCCTGTCTCCTTCAATAAACCAATGTCTTCTTTATAATGTTGATAGAAGGTTGAAGTTTGACTTGGTCCAATGCCATCATGAAATTTTTCAGGCGCAATACTGTACCAGTAATCCCAGTTATTCATTCCCTTTCCATCACCCTCAATACTTCCTTCACTTTGCGGTCCAGATGTTGACGTTCCCCATAAGAAACCTTCAGGAAATTGATAAGTCTGTGTCATCGTCATTTATAGCCTTCCTTCCTTAATAGCAGCAATTGTCGGTTGAAATTGTGGTAGATAAGTTTCATGAGCTAGTAATAATTCCTTCAGCAATCGTTCTGTTTCAGACCCATTGGGAATCAGTGGATTTAAGAAAAAGGCCTGTAAGGCGGTATGGTAATCACCTGAAATAGCAGCATCTACTGTAACTAGCTCCATTTTTTTCATCAATTGCAGTTGCCCTTCCAATACTTTTGGAACAACAGGTGTCGCCAAAGGAATAGCACCTTGAGACGTTATCATTGCTGACACCTCCACAACACTGTCCTTAGGCAAAAATGGAATCACCCCATGATTGACAGTTGAAACGGTTAAGGTTTCATGACTATCAGTGATTATGGCAACAATAATTTGACAAGCAATATCACTATAATAAGCGCCGCCTCTTTGCTCCAATTGCTTAGGTTTTTCTTTGAGATTAGGATTTTGATAAAGATCGAAGAGTTCCTTCTCAACGTCTTTAACCACTGCTGCTCTGATATGTCCTTCGCGATATTGGGCGACAGCATCTTCTAACATCTCTTTTTCTAAAAAGTAGTAACGATGATAGTCACAAGGCAGCATTTGAATAGACCTTAAAAAACTAATAGGAAACTCTAGATTAGTAATGTTTTTAACAGCCTCTTGTTCTTTAGCCTTTAAAGGCCCATAAAATCGCTCAATCAGCTCACCCGTTCGATTATTTCCCTGCTTGTCCCAAACCTGATGAAAATGATAATGATTAAGACCGACATGTCTTAGCGTCAGCTCACTTTCTTCCAAGCCTAATTCGTTTGCTGCTGCCTTTTGCTGTCCAATAGGGATATTGCACAAACCAATCGTTTTCTTCCACCCTAGTCTATTGATTAAAGCTTCGGTCACCATGCCTGCCGGATTAGTAAAATTAATCAACCAAGCCTCTGGACAGAGCTCTTTCATATCAGCAATAATGGATTTATAATCCACAATGGTTCTAAAAGCCTTAAAAATACCTCCTGCTCCATTTGTCTCCTGACCAATAATCCCCATTGACAGAGGGATGCTTTCATCAAGATAGCGAGCGTCCAATCCACCAACACGAAATTGAGATGTCACAAAATCAGCGTCTTTTAACGCTTCCTGACGATTTAAGGTTGCTTTTATCTTCCAATCTAAACCTGCTTTTTCAACCATTCGTTTAGCAAGCTCTACAACGATATTGAGCTTCTCTTCACCTTCAGGCACATCAACAAACCACCACTCTGAGATAGAAATCAAATGGCTTCTTAAGATCATTCCCTCCACCAATTCCGGTGTATAGCTAGACCCACCGCCTATCGTCACCAGCTTAATAGATTCCATCATTACCTCCTTTTTTTGTATACGCTTACTTAACAGTATACCTAAAATAGCCTTTAAATAATATCCTATAAAAAACTGAGATTTTCCTTTGCTATACGGAAAAAATCCCCAACCATTTGATTGGGGATTCTGATTCGTTTCATTCAGACTAGACTTTTAAGACTAAAAAATAGGATTAGACAACACGGCTTAAATCACAATCTCCTTCAATGTAATAAGCCGAGCTAAGCGTTTCTTCACCATCATTCACAAAGATTTCAATACTATTATAATCAATCACGACAACTATTTTTTTAGCTTGGATAGGAATTGATCGTAGGTCTGTTTCCCAAGTTTCATCACCTTTAAGGCTATATTTGAGGTGTTTGCGATCTATGAATACAACTCCCTCTTCTTCATCAAATCCAAAACTAATATAGTCATCCACAGTTCCTAATTTCATTTGTAACGTCCCTTTGACTTCAATTTCAAAGAATCCAGTTTTAGTCAGATTCTGATTCATTTCAATCATCGGAAGAGCTTCGATAGTTTCCGGAAGGATATTCTGAAAAACTCGAGTATTCTTTAACGTTAACTCACGTGGCAAAGTCATACTGCCAGCCCATTTATGATGCAAGTCATGAGGAGGAAGTTGACGTCCCCATGTATGTAGCCAAGCAATCATAATACGTCGACCCTTATCATCTAACAAAGATTGAGGGGCATAAAAGTCATGACCATGGTCTAATTCATGAATGGACTCTAATTTAAATCGTTTCTCGTCCCAGTCTACCTTTCCTGTTAATACTACTGAAGCATTAATGTTTCTAAAATTATATTTGTCACGTGCTACTCTCATAGGAGACATTACCAATACATCAGTGCCTTCCAAATTGAAATAATCTGGACATTCCCACATGATACCTTGTTCAGGTGTCCCTTTTAAGAATATTGATTCAAATGTCCAGTCTATTAAGTTATCTGAACCAAGTAAGACAATTGTTCCTACATTATCCTGATGCTTAGCGGCGACCACTGCATAATACTTGCCATCTTTCTTAAATAGTTTTGGATCGCGAAAGTCTGACGAAACTAATTCTTCCGGCAGATATTCTCCTGTAGCTACTGGATTCTCAGTGATTTTTGTAAAATGAATACCATCTTTAGAATAGGCCATATTCTGAACTTGCCGGATACTACCATCTTCTTGCTCGATATTACCAGTGTACATTAGCCACAAAACATCATCTTTAACAATAGCTGATCCAGAAAAACAGCCATCTTTATCATATGGCATATCTGGTGCCAATGCTACCGGTAAATGCTCCCAATTTACAAAATCTGACGTTTTTGCATGTCCCCAATGCATTGGACCCCAAACACTATCATAAGGATAAAATTGATAAAACAAATGGTACTCACCACGAAAATAGACAAAACCATTTGGGTCATTTATCCAGCCTATTTCAGCTGAAAAGTGGTTTACAGGCTTAAATTGATGATTAACTTCTTTTTTATGGTCCAGAATATGGTAATTAGCTCTCGTGGTCGTATAGGTGTTTAGCATTCTTATCTCCTATTCTTGATTCTTTTTGAACTCATCGTAATATTTTTGTTTTAACTTCATGTAGTCTTTTAAACCGTATTTTTCAAGTTCCTTTAAGTAACTCTCCCATTCATCATCAATTCCACCATTAGTAATCCATTCTGAACGTTTACGAGTTATATAATCCATCATATCGGCTTCGACTTGGGCAATTTTATCTAAGTCTTCTTCTTCCATAAAGACCTTAGGATAGATTTCATCATTTTTCATGTAAGGAACATAGTTAGCTTGCAATAAATCTAAACGCCACTTTGCATCATCAGGCATAGTTGTGATATCACCATAATAACTATCAAGAATAGCCAATGGGCCACCGACTTCTGTTTTTTGTCGTAATTCAGTAGGAGCGGTACCGTCTAAAGGTAAATGTTTAAGACTATTTGTTTCTTTGTTAAATTCAAAAATATTTTGTTGCTTAGTGTCACCATAAGTTCCCCAATTATTTTGAACGGATTGTATTGGTTTATATTGCGCGTCAATCCATTTGGCAGTCAACTCAAGATTTTTGTTGACACTAGTGATAACCATACGGTCACGTTGGAAGCCAACATTGTTAGTACGAGTAACATTTTTCTCGCCGTCTGGTCCCTCTAGTACAGGTAGGAGTTGATAATCTTCATTATTCCCTGTTACGTTATTTTTATCCCATGTAAAGTAAACTCCGTACTTTTTATCATTTCCTTTAGATGTATATGTATTCCAATCTTGTTCAAATGCCTCAGAATCAATAAGTCGTTTTTCATATAAAGAACGCATGAATTTGATACCTTCTTTATAGTCATCATTATCGGCTGTAAAATCAACTTTCCCGTCATTTCCAACAACCACATGCTCATCATTATCCCCAACACCAAAGGAACCAAAGAGTACTTTAAAGTCTTCATTTCCAGCACTGTTAATAAATGACAGCGGTATTTCATCTGCCTTACCATTTCTGTTTGGATCTTTTGTTTTGAATGCTTCTAATACTTTCACCAAATCATCAGTAGTTTTAGGCATCTCAAGACCTAGTTCATCCAGCCACTTTTTATTTATCCATGCCATATCGTTAACACTATGAATTGACTCTTTTCCTTCACCTAATTCTTCAATCCAAGGGAATGAATAAATATGTCCATCCGGCGCTGTGATGAGAGCGCGATAGTGAGGATTCTCATTAAGTATTTTTTTCAAGTTTGGCATGTGTTCATCAATTAAATCTTCTACGGGAACAATGACTCCTTGCTCTGCCCATTTCATCAACTCTACATCAGAAGCGCCATCATTGTGAATGGCATCTGGAACATCACCAGATGAAATATCTAAATTGCGTTTTTCAGCAAAATCACTTTGATAATTAGTCCAATCAATATGAACTCCAGTTTCCTTTTCAAGACGTTTAAAAATCAACTTTTTATTGGGATCTTTCGGAGCTAACGTTGAGCTAGTAGTCATAAATTTTAATGTTACTTTATCCTTCAGTGGAAACTTAATGTCTTTCAATCCATAATCTTCACTTGCTGTTTTACTTACCGAGTTACCACAAGCTGCTAACAAGATTGCACTAGTACTTAAAAGAGCACCTATTTTAAACCATTTATTTAAATTCTTTGCTTTCATTTTAAATGAAACTCCTTTTTTATTTCAAATATAAAATTGTTTAATACAAAAACTAACTATCATCACACAAAAATTTTTAAAGTGTGGCTAACTAATTTCATTTTGACATCTAATTCTATTTTTTAACCTTTAAGCGATCCTGCCATAATACCTTTATCAAAGTATTTTTGGAAGAATGGATATAGTACAATCAATGGTAAACTTGATATGACAATTGTCGCATATTTAACAATTTCAGCAATTCGTTTTAATTCATTGATAGCTGCCTGGGCACCAATCATGTTTGCATTGACTTCGTTTTGAATCAATATATTTCGTAGCACTAGTTGCAATGGGGCTTTATCAGGATCTTTAATATAAATCATTGCATCAAAATAGGAATTCCATTGTCCAACAAAAGCGTAGAGAAAAAGGACAAACATAATCGGTTTTGCTAATGGCAAGATGACTTTTAAGAAAACTTGAAACTCATTAGCTCCATCGATAACAGCTGCTTCTACTAGTTCATCTGGTAAACTTTGAAAATAAGTTCTAGCAAGAATAATATTCCAAACATTAACGGCACCTGGTAGGACAATTGCCCACATAGAGTTTAACATACCAAGATTTTTAACCAACAAATAGGTCGGAACAAGTCCGCCACCGAAGAACATGGTAAAAATCAAAAAATAGTTGACCCATCTACGTCCAATTAAATCTTTCTTCGATAGAGGATAGGCAGTCATAACAGAAATAACTACCGTCAATGCTGCGAAAATTGTTGAATAAAGTAGCGAATTGATAAAACCTCGTAAAATTGAATCATCACTAAATACTCTTTGGTAACCTTCAACCGTCCAGTCCCTTGGATTAAAACTAATCCCTTGATTTACTAATACCCGTGGATCCATAAAAGACGCAATCAAAATGTATCCCATTGGTACTACTGTAATTAAAACTAACAAGGCAATTAAAACACGGTTCATGACTAACACACGTTTATCGAAATTAGTTAACATTCTTGTATTCATATTTTGCTCCTTATAAACCTTCTCCATCGTTCAAACGTTCAACAATTTTATTAACAGAGAATAGTAAAACCATATTGATAATAGAATTAAATAAACCAACTGCTGTTGAATATGAATAATCTCCCGATACTAAACCAACTTTATAAACATAAGTTGAAATAATTTCTGAAGCTGTTAGATTCAATGACGTCTGCATCAAGTAAGCTTTTTCATATCCTACATTCATAATGTTCCCAGCAGCTAAGATAAATTGTATGACCATAATAGGTTTTAATGCAGGTAAATCAATATGACGAATTCTTTGAAAGATATTAGCACCATCCAACTGAGCTGCTTCCACTAAAGAGGGATCTACATTAACCAAAGTAGCTGTATACAAAGTTGAAGCCCAGCCCATACCTTGCCAAATACCACTCATGATATAAAGTGGTCTAAAATAATCAGGATCTGTCATAAAATCAGCCTTTATTCCGATGAATGATAGGATTGCATTGACAGGTCCTTCTACAGAGAAGAAGAGAAAAATCATACCCACAATGACAATAACTGAAATAAAGTTAGGAGCGTACAAAACTAATTGAATTCTTTTTTTAGCTTTATCACTTAAAATCTGATTTAACATGATTGCTAACATAATTGGTGGAAAAAATCCCAAAAGCAATCCATAAACACTCAACTTTAAGGTATTAGATAGGAGCATTCCAAAATTAGGAGAAGCTAAAAAATTTCTAAACTCTTCTAGCCCCACCCAGGGACTGTTAAAAATTCCAAGTAAGGGATTATAATTTTTAAAAGCAATCAACACCCCATACATAGGAACATATTTGAAAATAAAGGTCAGTAGTAAACCCGGTAGTAACATCAAAAGTAAGAGTTTTTGTTTTTTTAATTTTATCAAAAAACTTGATTGTTTTACTTGAGACATGGTTCCCTCCTGTTTTTGGAAACGTTTCAATTTGTATTTTTTAAAATAACAAGCCGTAGCTTATTATTGGAAACGTTTCAAGTTTATTTGACTATATTGTAATCGATTTCACAGCTGTTGTCAAGCAAATTCTTAAAAAATTTACACTTTTGTTGTCCCACCATCTTCAAAACGAATTGGAAGTACAATCCTACTTTCTTCAACATTATTTTCAATAACTCTCATCAAGAGTTCAACTGACTCTTTAGCCATTAGTTCAATAGGCTGAGCAATAGTTGATACATAATAATTTTGATCAACAGCAGATTTTAAGCCATCAAAACCAATAATTTGATAGTCCTTAGGTGCATACCTATTGAGAGCTTGACTCACTTTTATAACGTTAGTAGCCATGAAATCATTAACAGTAAAAATACCATCAATGTCGGGATTTTCTATCAAAAACTTTTCTATTTTATCATGCAAATCATCAATCGGTTCTAACATGTCTAATTTTTTAACGATTACTCCATGCTTTTGAAGAGTCTCAGAAAAACCTACTTTTCGTAATACGGTTTCATTTTCGAATTGATTAGTTCCACCAATATAAGCAAACTGTGTCGCACCTTTTGCCATCAACACTTCAGCAGCTAACTTTCCTCCCCCATAATTATCAGAAGTCACATATGGGATTTTTTCGGAAAAATGACGATCAATGCTGACAAACGGTAAAGTGGAGGAAACATATTGATCTATATCTGAATACGTAATACCAATAATGCCATCAACCTTATTTTTTTCGAGCATTTGAAGATACTCAAATTCTTTCTGCCCGTCTTCTTCAGCATTACAAATAAAAAGTTTATAACGTCTTTTCGCCAATTCTTTTTCAACATGATAAGCGAATTCTGAAAAAAAAGGGTGCCATATCGTCGGGATGATTAATGCAATAATGTTACTTCTGTTTGTTTTTAAACCGCGAGCATATTCATCTGGCTGATAATTTAACTCTTTGATTGCTTCCTCAACTTTTTTTAGAGTTGAATCCTTGACTTTAACACCATTAACCACACGAGAAACTGTCCCAACACCGACACCAGCCAATTCTGCAACTTCCTTCATTGTTGCTTTCACCAATATTTACCACCTTCCTTTCATTTTTATATCTAAATTCATACATCAAGTCAAGTTTTATATAATACTCAATGAAAATCAAAATCAGACTAGGCGACGCCAAAGCCGACAGAACTGAAGGTCACCAAACCAAGCCAACAACGTCTGCTTTTGATTTTCGAAGAGCATTAAACTTATCATTTTACAACTAGCAATAGTGAAATCGTTTTTTGTGAGTACACATTCTAAAAAAATGAGAGTTGCCCCTATATTCCTACTTTATCTCTGATTAATGCTCTTCATCACACGTTTAATGTCACGATCTTGTTCCCGACGCTTGATGCTTTCACGTTTGTCATAATCATGTTTCCCTTTTGCAAGTCCGATTAAAACTTTGGCAAAACCATTTTTGAGATAAACTTTGAGAGGAACCAGTGTCATCCCACTGCCTTTTAACTCATTTGCTAATCGATTAATGTCACGTTTTTTAAGCAATAGTTTACGTGTACGTTCTGGATCTTGATTCCAAATATTTCCCTGTTCAAAGGGAGCAATGTGAACATTGACCAACCAAGCTTCCCCATTTTTGATTTGGGCAAAGCCATCCTTGAGTTGAATCCTAGCAGCACGAACCGATTTGATTTCAGTTCCTGTCAAAACAATGCCTGCTTCAACCGTATCGACAATACTATAATCATGTCTTGCCTTCTTATTTTGAGCTAAGACATTGGAGTCTGTACCTTTTGGCATGGAATCCTCCTATTTACGTTTTTTAGATGTTTGCGACTTTTTAGCCACTTTCTTATAAAAAGGTTTCTTGTCTTTTTTCCCTTTGCTAGATTGGCGACGCTTGTCCCCAGTTCTAGAGTTATCACCGCGGTAGTGATCCTTATCAGCTTTATCCTTTGATTTTCCACGACCATTTTCAGAGTGGCGACCACGTCTTCCTTCTTTTCGGTCTGATTTAGCGACTTTTTCGATAACATCGTAATCACTTGGTAAATATTCAAAGTCGATATCACCCGTTTCTTTATCCGCACGTGTTAATTTAATACGAATAGGTTGGCCCACTTTAAAGACCTTACCTGATGTTTCACCTTTAAGTGACATGCTACGCTCATTGTAATGATAAAACTCAGGTAGGGTTGTCACGTGTATCAAACCTTCAATGGTATTTGGTAACTCAACAAAGAGGCCGAATTTGACCACAGAAGCTACAACACCATCAAACTCTTCACCTACGTGCTCTTCCATGTATTCAGCTTTCTTCATAGCCTCAACAACACGTTCAGCATCAATAGCACGACGCTCTAGTTGTGAAGAAGAGGTAGCCAATTCTGGAACCACATTGGCGAAATGCTCTTTCTTTTCAGATGTAGCACCTTGAGAGTATTCGCGAATCATGCGATGTACGAGGAGGTCAGGGTAACGACGAATAGGGCTGGTAAAGTGCGTGTAGTACTCGGCAGCTAAACCGTAGTGACCGTGATTATGCTCTGAATAACGCGCTTGTTGCATGGAACGAAGCAGCATCATATTAAGCACTTCTGAGCCAGGCTGACCTTCCATTTTAGCCATGAAATCCTGCAAAGCTGACTGCGTTATTTTTGAAGCTGTTCCCTTGATTTGAACGCCAAAGACACTTGCATAATCGATGAATTTCTGTAATTTTTCTGCCTTAGGCTCTTCATGAATACGATAGATAAAAGGTAAGTCCTTTTTAGAAAAATGCTCCGCAACACATTCATTTGCCGCTAACATAAAGGATTCAATCATACGCTCAGCGATTCCTCGGCTACGTACCACGATATCTACAGGCATACCTTTATCATTGACGATGATTTTGGCTTCTGAGGTATCAAAGTTAAGCGCTCCACGACGCACACGCATGTCCTCTAAAATCTTATGCAGGGCAGTCATATCGTGGACAGGATCCACAATAGCTTCATATTCCTTGAGAACTTCTTGATTACCACCAAGCATCTCATTGACATCGCTATAGGTCATCCGATAGGTAGTATTGATGACCGATTGGCAGATTTGGTAATCCACTACTTTCCCTTGAGGATTGATTTCCATGATGGCAGATTGGGTCAAACGATCAACATTTGGGTTAAGCGAACAGATACCATTAGACAAGCGTTCCGGCAACATTGGCACCACACGGTCTGTCACATAAACTGATGTCCCACGCGCCACCGCTTCACGGTTAAGGGCCGAACCTTCCGTCACATAATAGGATACATCTGCAATATGAACTCCTAGTTCAAAATTTCCGTTAGACAAACGTTTGATATGAACGGCATCATCCAAGTCTTTAGCATCAGCACCATCAATAGTAAAGGTAATTTCCTTACGAAGGTCAACACGCCCCACTAAGTCCTTGTCACTAGGCGCATCTGCTACTGCATTGGCTTCTGCTATAACATCTTCTGGAAATTCAGAAACAATGTCCATGGACTCCAGCACTTCAAGAACATCAATACCAACATCTCCCTGATGCCCAACAATATCACGAACCACACCGACGAAATAGTCATGACCGCGGATTGGGTATTTATCAATGTCAACCTTGATAATTTCAGTACCGTCAAGAACAACAGGTTCTTTTTTGATATAGATCTTTTGTTGAATTTTTTGATTTTTAGACTTGATGTATCCGGCGTATTTAGGCTTCTCATCATCCAAAATGAATTTACCAACAACTGTTTTTAAAGCATGTTCAACAATCTTAACCACTCGTGCTTCTGCTGCTGTTCCTTTGAGACGGTCGGCCGGCTTTTTGATAACGACCTCTACAGTATCCCCGTCAATAGCATAACCAACGTCATTACGCCCAATAAACATGTCATCTTCATTGTCATCTACAAAGAGAAAGCCAAATCCTGCTTTGTTAGCACGAAAAACACCCTGAACGGTAATCTGCTCTTTCTTCTCCCGTGGTTTACGAAGCGACAGCATACCATCATCATTAAACCGAAGCTCTCGCTGACTTTCCATTTTGGAGATTTCTTTTATTAGAAGAGGGAATTTCTTCGCACCAGCCATGTCCAAGCTAGCAGCCAAATCATTGATGTTTGACTTTCCATGCTCCTTTAAATAATTAAAAATTTGTTCTTTCATAGTTTCCTTACTTTAGTTGATTTGTCGCCTCTAGCGACGATTTAAAAAGGGCCTGACAATTGTCACGGCCCACAGTTCTTAACGACTTGATAGTAATACAAGTAAAAATGCAATTAATAGCCAAAAGAAGACGAGAATACCTGTAAAACGTTGCATAAAAGCTTCAAAACCGCGTGCTTTAGAACGTTCGAAAAGGGCTTCAGAGCCGCCACTATCAAATACATTACTTCCTGGATTTTTTTGCGGTTGCATGAAAATCGCAATAACCAAAATAACCGAAATCACCAAGAGTGCTGTTAAAAGCAAATTGTACATCTTTTTCCTCCAATACTGTCCTTACAAGATTACCATAATTCCCTTTAAGATTCAAGGTGTAAAGTCACTTTACGCTCTTTTGGACAATATTTTGGCACCTGAATTTTTTCCGGATGCGTCACCTTATTTTTACTAGTCAAATAATTTTTACTACCACACTCACTGCATTTTAAATGAATTTTAACGCGCACTTAGATTTCCTTTTTTGTGAGATATTTTCTGAAGTTAACAAGACTCCACATAAAATTGAAAAAGACAATAGCACTGGTTACATAGAAAACCGAACGATAACCCATACCAGCCGCAACAGTAGATCCAACAAAAGGACCAATAACTTGACCAAAGTTAGTAAACATTTGATTGTAGGCAAAGATTCGAGAGATCCCTTGCTTAGGGGTCAGATGTGTCAACAGCGAATTAACACTAGGCATCAAGGCACCAGTACCAAAACCAAAAAGAAAGCGCCAAATCCCCAACTCTAAGCTGGTTTCAGACCTAGCTAGAAAGAGGTAGATGACTGAGCAATAAAGCAACCCCATGAGAATGAGACGGTGATTTCCGATTTTATCTCCCGCCTTTCCAAGACGCGAGCTTGAAATCATGCTAGAAAATCCCATCGCCGAAACGATAGCTCCTGAAACAAACATGAGATTCTCTGTTTGTCCCAAATGCCGTATATAAAGTGTTAAGATTGGCGCTACAGACTGGGCTGCGATTTGGATAATCATACTAGTCACGAAAAGACCAACTAACATTTGTTTATCTTTAATACGATCAAATAATTCTTTTGTCGACCAGGCATCAATACGAGCAACTGGTTTAAAGTCTTCTTCAATCATGAAAATCGTCATCAGACAGACTGTAAAGAGGAGAAAGCCCACTAAGAGGAAAACATTCTTAATACCCACTAATTCTGCCAAAAAACCACCAAAAAGCGGTCCAATCAAACTTCCTCCAATAACTCCTGTTGCCAAGGTCCCCAAAGCATAACCTGTCTTTTCTTGTGGCGCTTGTGAGGCAATCAGAGCATTCGAATTGGGAATAAAGCCAGCAAACATACCGTTTAAAACACGGAGAATTAGTAACCAAAAAACATTGGGAACAAAGGCAAGTCCCCCCATAGTTAGGGTCATGACAAAACTAGCACGAATCATCATGGGTTTACGACCATAGCGGTCAGCTAATCTCCCCCACATCGGAGCAAATAAACCAGAGGCTAGGGCTGACAGTGAAACAGCTAAACCGGAATATAATTCTACCAAACCTGGTTTAGCACCTAGCTGCTCGACATAAAGTGGCATGAATGGCATGACAAGCGAAAAGCTTGCTCCAGCAAGAAAACTACCAAACCAAGCTATTTTGAGGTTCTTTTTCCAATCAACTTCTATAGGAATCCTAATCATCTTCTCTCTATTTGTTATAACAATGCCCACTATTATATCATAAAATGCCACAAAAAACGATAACATCAGCCTATCATTCCACGCCGTAGGCACACTGGAAAAATAAGTAACCCTTGTCTAGATACACACTTCTTTAAATCATTTCACAACAGTTGTCAAACGGTATGGGCAATTCCTCATTTTCAGGCACATTATAGTCAAATGAATTAACTTTCAGACAAGGAACAGAAAGTCGCAGACAGTACTCACGTACGGCAAGTCGAAAGTGACGATGTATCAAAGTTAATTCAAAAGACTGTATCGTACATTTGCTATTTAAAAAATAGCATTTAAAACGAAAAACTTTTTTGAAAACGACAGTTTCTTCATACGGTTTAACATGCATGTCATCACATTTGAAAGAAAGCTCTCTAGCCATTATGAACTGAGTTTATCGCTTAAAGCACCATCCTTAATCATATGAGTCAAATCATCTCTAGTATCATTCAAAAAAGCAGGCACAGCAGCTAATCTCCACTACTCAACTAATACTGTCAAAGTTACTGTGATGATACTGTACCAATTAAGCATCATTAACGGCATCACCAATGTTTTTTCAATACCAGCTTGCATTTCAGCCATCTCATATCTTCTATGCACATCAGCAGATAATACCCATTCTTATCTTAGCACATTGACTACCAAATTAGGCATTAGCCTTTCCCAAAATTTTAGAAGACCATTTAACGAAAACTGCATCTCCCGACCAATACCGACAGCAAATAAGACGCTTCCAATACCTAATGTACCATCTAGTACCCCCCCAATAGACTAACAGCCACTTCAATACCTGTTCTAACCACCGGGACACGCCATCCTGACATTTGACAAAAACCAACCATCAGGCCGTCCCTAAGACCTGCTCCCATATGACAAGTCAGGTAAATAGTCGAAGCTAAACCTACTTAAAAGAGACCTAAAACCGCCAAAAAAGACGCCCCTTAAGTAAGTCTGGACCGTCAAACAAGGCTACAACTATCCTCACAACTCAGGCGATGATAATCATATTTAACATAGTGCCAATACCTGACTTAATCTTTATCGGAATCCAAGATAAAAGGGCCAAACCAGAAATGATAAAGATCATGACTCCTAACTGATACTCAATAAGAATCAAAATTAGGCAGGAACAAACAGGTTTCTCAAAGCCAAACAAAACCAAGTCAATCACTAAACTAACACCAACAAAACTTTTGGATCAACACCCAGAATCCTCTAGCCGTCCAAGGCATAAGAGGAATGACTTTACGCTTTGACATGACTCACTTCCTTTAATAGACGATCGACTTGCGCATAAGTAACCTCTAAAGGACCGCTATTGTCAATTACCCTATCTGATCGTTTTTTCTTTTCCTCTAAAGAAAGCTGCGCTGCCATACGTTGCTTAGCCTGCTCCCTAGTATAACCATTTCGTTGCATCAGACGTTGCAGTTGCTGCGCTGGATCAAGGTAAACAAGCCAGACTTGATTGAGCTGGCTTTGATAATCCAGTTCAAACAGAAGAGGAATATCCATGAAAACCAAGTCATTTTTTTTCAATAAAGCATCTCTTCTCGCCAGCAATTCCTGCCGAATAATCGTATCCTGCAAAGCTGAAACCTCTGCCCGAACTTTTTCATCCGAGAAAAATTGTTCAGAGAGCGCTTGTCTATCGATCTCCCCGTCGGGAGCTAGGATTTTAGACCCATAAAAATCCAACAAAACCTGATACAATTTCCCACCTTTTGTTTGAAGCTCATGAACAACAGCATCCGCATCGATGACTTCAAAACCTTTTTCTCTAATATAGCGAGTTACCGTCGACTTGCCTGAAGCAATACCACCAGTGATACCAATTGTTACTGTCATATCTTTTGGCACTTGGGACAATAATGACTGCCCCTTCCTCCTACTTGTATTTTTTCAATAGCTGTTCCGCAGCGTTGACAAGGCTGTCCGGTCAAGCCATAAACTTGTAAATAGTGCTGCATGGTACCATCTTCTCCCAGTGCATTGCGATAAGTCCGAATTGTGGAGCCACCTTTTTCAATCCCCAACTGCAAGATACGGATGGTCTCATCATGCAGACGCTTGATTTCCGTCTTTTTAAGACTAGAACTATGTCGCAAAGGGTGGACCTTAGCAGCCCAGAGCACTTCGTCAACATAGATGTTTCCTAATCCAGCTACCAAGGATTGTTCTAAAAGGTAGGGCTTGACTTTCTTATAGGAAGACTTTAGAGAACGTTCAAAAGGCGCTAGTTTGAACGTTTCTTGAGTAGGTTCAGGACCTAATTTCTTGGATGCAAAATAAGTTGCTTCTTGAGATGGTAACAGAATCTCCATAGTGCCAAACTTTCGCACATCTTGATAAACCAAGACAGAATTATCCGTAAACGTGAAAAAGACATGAAAATGTTTATTGTCAGCTACATTTTCTTGCCTGTCAAACATAAGGTATTTCCCTTCCATCCGCAAATGCGACATAAGCAACAAATCGCCAAAATCAAAAATCAAATATTTCCCACGACGGCGCATGGCTTGAATAGTCATTTGACCATCCATGAGCGGTCTAAAAGAATCCAACCCCGTCACAGCAATCTTAGGAAAAGCAAAACGAATGTCCTTGATTTGCTTCCCAACCACATGCTTCTCCAAACCACGACGAACCGTCTCAACCTCAGGAAGTTCAGGCATAAAATCACGATATAAAGGGCGTTAAACGGACACAGTCAAAATAGGAAATCTACTAAAGACGCTCGCGTCAAAGTAGTATTTATCTTTTTGACACTGTCCGTAGCCCGTGTTCAAATCAGAACACAAACTTACCCTTCTCCTTTCTATTTTTATCTCGAGAAAGTCGTAGGCGAGTTCAATTAAGCTCGCTAACCGGCGCTCTCCTTTCTAACAAATTAACAAATTAAGTGACAAACCATCATCTAGGGAGTTCTATCTAATTTCCGAGCTTTTCGCTCGGGTTCAGGTCAACTTACAATACTCTATCCTTTCTTATAATAATATTTATTTGTCATAGAAAACCTAACGACGATGCTCCTGCATCTAGGAAGTATTATCTTTTTTCACAGTGTCGTGGACGAGTTCCATTGCGCTAACTCCCAGCTATCTCCTTTTTGTCAATAACGATCACCCTAAAAATCAAAGCAATATGAGTTAGCTTCTTTGCACGATGTTTAGGGCAGAGCTATTCAAAAAAATCATACCCTTTATTTTTTAACAAGATTATTTCACCCTAAAACAATGTCGTACAATCTAATACTCATCCACAATCAAAAATAATACGAAGTATCGAATAGCAAAATAAGATTCCGCAGTTTAGAGCGAACGAAGTGATCTTGAAAAGATATTTTCGCCGTAGTGGTATTATTGTGACAATGTTGCTGTCACTAATAACGGAATTTTTGAGACCTAGGCTCAAAAATTAGGGATGAAACTCCGAAGGAGCTTGCTTCCGTCCACACTACCTAAGAAGAGATCAAAAAAGTTTTTTTGAAATTAACTGAGTATAACCTTATCATTAACACCTGTGTATCAGTAACATTTATCTTTTTGATACCAGTATTTACTGATAAACTCTAGCACCCCATTTCTTTCTAAAAAGTTGCTTTTAGCCACCTATACAAAAAGGAAATATCAAAAATACTTCCTTACTAAGTCGTTATGGTCATCACGTTCATAAAAAAGTTCAGTAGACGTTTTGCCAAAAAAGATAGGAAATATCTCATCCATCGAATCTGCTAAGTCAATCTTACCTGAAAATAAGTCTTGACGAGAGACCCATTTGACCTCACCTTCTTCTGAAGATGTTAGTTCCCCTGAAAAATCAGATGTCTTATATAAGAAGACCAAATATCTAATCTTGTCTCCCCTTGTTTGAAAATGCTTGACCCAACCAGCTCAGGATTTAAAATCGTTAAACCGGTCTCTTCAAAAACTTCACGAACAACAGCATCGTGTAGACTTTCACTCTTTTCTGACGAAAGATAAAAAGCTTCGCTTTTTCTATTTCCAACCTAAAATAGTCTCTCCCCAGACTATTTTAGCCACCTGGAAATACTGCCCCAGGCCAGTCATACCACTTGGGATCTCTAATTTGGACAAGACAATTGCCATCTTTATCCTCGACAAGACACATATTGGTTAAAATGACATCTTCACTGCGTGGCATTCCAGCACTCCTTTAACGTCCTAACTGAAAGTCATTCGTAAAATACTCTTTTAGCATTAAGCGATGTTTATCAGAAATACTCTCTAACTGACCAATCTCTTCTTTTGTAAAAAAGGCCACTTTCAGAGTTTCTTCGTTATGAAAATCACTGATATCTCCAATCTCTGTCGCTGTCAGTTCATAAATGAATACGACTGTTTGGACTTGGTCTCCGTTTGGATAAACCTCGTCAAAATTTGTATAGACATTCAACAAACGCTTGGCTTGGACCTCTATCCCTGTTTCTTCATAGAACTCACGAACAGCTGCATCAAGTGAGGACTCACCTAATTCCATAACGATTGTAAAAAGCTACGCTTTTCCTATTTCAGCCAGATAAAGCCCATGTCTTCTTGTCACCTCTCAGCTGGAGAAGAATTTTTCCTTCTTCATTAGCTAAAATACCGCCAGCAAAGTTAAGGATGACCTTGTCATGCCCAACTTTTGATCGGATATAGGAAATATAATCTTGTGACATTTCAAATCCTTTCAAAATCAACTCGTAAAACGATTCGCTATACTTTTATGCTTCCTTATTCCACGATCGGCGGGTTATTAGAGTCAATCTGTAGACTCTAATACTCTTTCTCATTGTAACCAAAGTCGGCGAGGTCGAGTTTTTTATCACGCCAGTTTTTCTTAACCTTAACCCAGGTTTCGAGGAAGACTTTATCTCCTAGCATGAGTTCAATATCACGGCGAGCCATGGTTCCAATCTTTTTGAGCATAGCACCTTTTTTACCGATGACAATCCCTTTTTGGCTGTCGCGTTCGACCATAATAGTTGCGCGGATATGCACCTTGTCCGTTTCCTCATCACGCTTCATGGACTCAATCACAACAGCGATAGAATGCGGTACTTCTTGCTGCGTTAAATGAAGCACCTTTTCGCGGATCATTTCAGAAACCAAGAAACGTTCTGGATGATCGGTAATTTGATCCTCTGGGAAATACTGAAAACCTTCCTCAAGATTATCTTTGAGAATTTCCATCAAACGATTAACATTATTTCCCTGCGTGGCAGAAATCGGTACAATTTCCTTAAAGTCCATTTGGTCCTTAAAGTCATCGATCTGTGCCAAAAGCTGCTCTGGATGCACTTTATCAATCTTGTTAATAACTAAAATAACAGGCACCTTAGCTGCTTTGAGACGTTCAATAATCATATCGTCACCTTTACCACGCTCTTCATCTGCTGGTACCATAAAAAGGACAGTCTCCACTTCACGAAGTGTGCTGTAAGCTGATTCTACCATGAAATCACCCAAGGCTGTCTTGGGTTTATGAATACCTGGTGTGTCAATAAAAACAATTTGCTCTGTATCTGTGGTATAGATACCCATAATTTTATTACGCGTTGTTTGTGCCTTGTCACTCATGATAGCAATCTTCTGCCCCATGACATAATTCAAGAAGGTTGATTTTCCAACATTAGGACGACCTAAAATCGCCACAAAACCACTTTTAAATGACATAAATTTGATTCACTTTCTTCAATTCTTTAGTTCCTAACAGATAGTTGTCAGGTATTGTTATTCATCCAAAAACTAGCTGCCACATCTTAGGTACAAAGATGATAAGACCAGTTAATAAAGCATATCCCGAGATCACTAAAACAGCACCCGCAGCCATGTCTTTCGCATTTTTTGCCAACATGGAGAAATGGTAATCACTAGCTAAGTCCACTACATTTTCGATAGCTGAGTTGACAATTTCAAAAGAAATCACCAAAAAGATACTAAGAAGTAAAAATAACCACTCTACTGCTGAAATTTGGAAAACAATTCCGGCTAGCACTGCCAGAAAAGTCGAAATCATATGCTTGCGCATATTGCGCTCTTCCCTATAAGCATTGACCACTCCAGTTACAGCGAACTCCATACTAGCTGTCAAAGTCCGGTTTTTCCATTTATTTTGCTTATTGTCTTGTGAGTCCATAGGCATTTAAAATCTCTTCCTGTAGTCCGAACATCTCTGCTTCTTCTTCTGGTGTGTAGTGGTCATAGCCATTGATATGAAGAAATCCATGAACTGCCAAGAAGCCCATTTCACGCTCATAGGAATGTCCATACTCTTGGGCTTGCTCTTGCGCTTTATCAATAGAGATAAAAAGCTCGCCGATATAAGCGTCAAATTCTTCCAACATTTCAGCTATCTCAGGATTTTGCGCCAAATCCTCCTCATCAAAAACAATAGGATTTTCTGGCTTGTACTCCAAACTAATGACATCTGTCGGACGATCTGTATCTCGATATTCCAGATTTAAGGCATGACTTCGCTCATTGGTCACAAATGTAACAGCCATTTCCTTGTCCGCTTTTCCAGTTTTTTCAGCCGCAAATTCAAGCAAATCAAGTGTTTGCTTCTTGATCTCTTCAGAGACCTGTCCAGTCTCATCAATCATCTCTACATACATATTTTAGATAGTAATCATCACTTCTTGTGAAGTGACTTGTTATCCTTTCTTTCAAATTCTTACAGTCTTTTTATTATACCATAAATCCTGATTAAGCTCTTCTGTCAAGCCAATAGACACTTTGATGACGAAAGCATTTTCTTTGTGAAAATAGCAACATCATGCTATTCTAATATTGAAAGAAATTTTTAGGAGGTATCATTATGGATACATATTCACGATTCACTGAATCTATCTTTGGAGCTATTCCAGGCGCCATTCGTATTATCGTTTTAATTCTAGTTGCGCTTGTTGTTGCTGCCATTGTCAAAAAACTTGTCGTTAAAGGCTTAACCAAATTAGCTCCTGTTGCTAAATTGTCAAAATGGGGATTGGTCAAGCCAACTCAAGATGAAAAATCACTTGTTAAAGGTTGCGGTCAATTCGCTTATTTCTTAGTCATCTTGTTCTTCTTACCAGCTATTCTTTCTGGTCTTGGCGTTTCAAGTGTTGTTGACCCTATCTCAAACATGTTTGCTAAATTCTTTGGTTTCTTGCCAAACGCCGTAGCTGCTGGTCTCATCCTTTTCGTTGGTGTCTTTCTCTGCAAATTCGTTAAAAACATCGTTAGCAATCTCTTGGTTAAATTACCATTTGAAAAATGGATGAACAAGCTCTTTGACCAGGATATAGATCAAGCTAAGGTGAACGAAGTTAAAATCGCTGATGCACTGGCATCTATCGTCTACGTTCTTCTTTTTATTCCAATCTTAACGCTTGCGCTAGAAACCCTTGGAATCAGATCACTATCAGAACCAATCGTTGGCTTGCTTAACCAAGTGATTAATTTTATTCCCAACATCTTGGTTGCCGTTGTTCTCTTGGCAATTGGCGGCTTTATTGCTAAATTGCTCAGTAACTTGCTTGAAAAGGTCCTTAAAGCATCAGGTATCGATCGCTATTCACAATACCTCAGCGTTAAAGGACAAGCAGAGTACCAAATCTCAACGGTACTTGCTAACATCGTCAGTGCTATCATCTTAGTTTTCTTCTTTGTTCAAGCACTGGCAACACTTAACCTTTCTGTTCTTAACACAATTGGTCTTGCTGTCATTGCTTATCTTCCAGCTGTTATTAGTTCACTCGCTATTCTCGGACTTGCCATCATTCTTGGCAACGTACTTGCTGGCTTTATCGCTAAATCTACTAATAGCAAGGCGCTTGGCGAAGTTGTTCGCTATGGACTAATTGCACTAGCTATCTTCATGGCACTCGATCAATTGAACATTGCTCAAACGATTGTTCAAACAACATTCACCATTATTCTTGGAGCGGTTGCTGTTGCTTTCGCCCTCGCCTTTGGTCTTGGTGGTAAAGCCTTCGCAGCCCGCCAACTTGAAAAATTGGAAAACTTCCTTAACAAGAAATAATCCATAATAACCTGTCTAAACCTCCCTTAATGAGGCATTTAGATTAAAGACAAATGTCAGTTGTGATGTTTGTCTTTTTTTGTATCCTTGGTTGAACATGATTATCTTATAACAAAAAACTCTCTGAATGATCAGAGAGCTCATTATGTTAAGACCTTATTTGTTAGCCTCATCTTCAGGCAACGCTCCAATCACTTCATAGGTCGTTAAGCCTGATTCTTTATCAGATCGTGATTCTTCAGATGATTTTTGAATATCTTGTGTACGAGGTTTCGTTTCATAGGCATTGATAATTTCTGCCACTACTGGATGGCGAACCACATCCTTGGCCGAAAAATGCACAAAATCTATCTGCTTAATAGACTTCAACTTTTCAGACGCATCAATCAAGCCAGATTTTACATTGCGAGGCAAATCAATTTGACTAGTATCCCCGTTAACAATCATCTTAGAATTAAACCCAAGACGCGTTAAAAACATCTTCATTTGCATGATGGTCGTGTTCTGAGCCTCATCCAAAATGACAAAAGCATCATCCAATGTACGTCCACGCATGTAAGCTAGGGGAGCAATTTCAATAATGTCGCGCTCCATAAGGCGAGTTGTCTGCTCCTTACCCAAAATTTGATAAAGAGCGTCATAAACAGGACGAAGATAAGGATCGACCTTTTCTTTCAAATCTCCTGGTAAAAATCCTAAACTCTCGCCAGCTTCAACCGCAGGACGGGTCAAAATAATCCGTTTTACTTGTCCACGCTTGAGAGCTGTTACAGCCAAGGTCACCGCAAGGAAAGTTTTACCAGTACCAGCAGGACCAATACCGAAAACCACGTCATGCTTCTTAACGCTATCCACATACACTTTTTGCCCAAGTGTTTTGACGCGAATGGGTTTGCCATAGCTATCTTTAATGATTTCCTCTTCATAAAGAGCCACGAATTTATCAATAGTGCCATTTTCAGCCATAGAAAGCGCTGTTACAGCATCCGATGTGTTCACTGTCATCCCGCGCTCTACAAGAACGAGAAGCGCTTGGATAGTGATACGTGCTAATTCCACCGCTTCTTGCTCGTCTGCCAAAATCTGAATGCGCTCTGTTCTAGCATGGATAATCACATGAAGATGTTCTTCGATAAGACGTAAATGACGTTCATTAGTTCCAAAGAGGGCTAAGACATCATCTGGATGATTGAGGGTAATTTCTACAGAATACTCTTGCAACGTTAAATCCTTTTCTTTGTTAAATTAGTTTCATTATACCAAAAATCCCTAAAAATAGGGATTTCTGAATATTGTAGTCTAATGTGCCAAATAATCTTGCCAAATCTGGTCAAAATGACTAAGGTTAAAAGTAAAACTAGCTTCATCTTCTAAATAACGACTGATCGTGTCAAAGTCATCTGTATGCTTAGGAAAGGTTGTATCCTCAAAGGCCAAATCAGCCAGAATTGCCACTGGCTCAGTTGATTTAGGATTGCGTTCCGTCATCAACCAAGTGTAAAAGGATTTTCTCAATGCCAATTCTCCTCTAAAAACCGATGCCGAATCGCACTCGACATCGCGTAACGCTCCGGATTAGTTTTATAGAACCCTTGATGATAGTCTTCAGCCTCATAAAAAGTAGCTGCCGGTTCAATTGTTGTTACGATTGGTTTATCAAAACGTCCCGATTTTTGAAGAGCAGACTTAGATTTCTCAGCAATCTCCTTTTGACGCTCATCAAAATAATAAATCACTGGACGATAATTGTCTCCTCGATCCTCAAACTGCCCAAAAGCATCTGTCGGATCAGTTTGCGCCCAGTATAATTCCACTAATTCATCATAAGTTATTTTTTCAGGGTCAAAGATAATTTCCACAGCCTCTGTATGACCAGTCGTATGACTACAAACTTGTTCATATGTTGGATTTGGTACATGACCACCTGTATAACCACTTCGAACAGATAAAATTCCCTCTTGTTCTTCAAATGGTTGAACCATACACCAGAAACAACCGCCTGCAAATATTGCTCTTTCCATGCTTATACCTCTTCCTATTACGTCTTATTCAATCATCAGATAGAAGGCTGTCAATGACATCCTTAACTAATAATAGTCTCATGTTGATTGCTTTGAGTATAACAAAAAAAACTCAGAATGTCTGAGATTTTTTCTGTCTTTTTGAATATTAATCAATTAACTCTGTTCCCGACCTATCTTGTTTGATTTTTTTAGCCTTCATCAAACCACCTAAAGCTTTTTTAAACTGCCCTTTAGATATACCAAAAATAGCTTTGATATCCTCTGGAGCGGATTTATCATTAAGCGTCATAAATCCACCATTAGCTTCTAAATAAGTTAAAATCATCTGAGCATCATTTTCCAACATTTCAAAAGAACGGGGCTTAATTGATAGATTCAGAGTGCGGTCAATTTCCCGGAACCCAATGACACGAGCATCTAAAACCTGACCAAGACGTGGTTCAGCATAACGCTCACTTGGATGGATAAATCCTAACATATTGTTTTCTGGTAGATAAACAAAAGTACCTGACAGTTTGAGACGGTAAACAATCGCTGGCCAAGTTTGGTTTTGCATATTATCGTAAGCTGGTCCAGCCATTTTCTGAAAAACGTCAGCCTCAGCGGGCAAGCCCCAGATACGATCTTTACGGTCAACGTCAAGTTTTATATACAAACGGTCTCCCTTTTTAGGCCACAATTCTTTCATTTCTGGAAGAACATCCAAGGAAACAACAATTTCCTTATCTGGAATTCCAGTATCCACAAAAACACCTAAATCACGACGGACATCTGACACCGTTCCCCAACCATAGCTAGTTCTGGTCGAAGTCACTTCTTTTGTTGTCAAACGGGGTTTTTGCTTCATATCAGTATAAGCAAATCCTTTAACCATATCGCCTAATTGATGTGTTCCCTCTTCTTTAGAAAGGGAAAAGGTGATGCCATCTTTTTGGACAAAATAGGCTTGTGTATTTTCATCTGTTACCAAACCACTGATAACCGTTCCTAATAGTTCATTCATATTTTTTCTCTATTTCTATTGCAAAAAGGCAATGGGACAAAACGCCCAACTCGGGTCTTTCATCACACCGCCTTTTAGATTTTCTATTTTAGATTAAACTTCTAGAAGTTCTTTTTCTTTATTGGCAACCATGCTATCGATATGTTTAACCGCTTCATCTGTTGCTGCTTGAATATCTTTTTCAAGGCTGCGTAATTGGTCTTCAGTAATTTCGTTAGCCTTCTCTTGCTTTTTAGCCTCATCCATAGCATCACGACGAATGTTACGGATAGCAACTTTTGAGTTTTCCCCAACTTTTTTCACTTCTTTAGCAAGCTCTTTACGAGTTTCTTCCGTAAGTGGTGGAATAACCAAGCGAATGACCGAACCATCATTTGCAGGGTTAATTCCAAGATCAGATTCATTGATAGCACGTTCAATATCCTTAATAGAGGATTTATCAAATGGTGAAATCAAAAGGACACGAGCTTCTGGTACGGTGATTGATGCTAGTTGGTTAAGAGGCGTTGGTGCTCCATAGTATTCTACTTGAATACGATCCAAAAGACTGGCATTAGCACGTCCAGCACGAATGCTAGCAAATTCACGAGCAAGCGATTGGTGAGATTGTTCAAAACGTTCTTTAGCTTTTGTAATAATTTCTTTTGTCATTTTGTTTCCTTTATCCTTTTATGCTTTATTTGATACTGTCGTACCGATTGGCTCTCCAAGAACTACACGCTTAATGTTGCCTGGCTCATTCATATTAAAGACTACCAAATCAATATCATTATCCATCGAAATCGCTGATGCTGTGGCATCCATAATCTTTAAACCGCGTTTAATCACTTCACCATGGGTCAATTCGTCAAACTTCACCGCATCAGCATTTTTGCGGGGATCATCATTGTAGACACCATCTACACCATTTTTAGCCATAAGAATGGCATCTGCTTCAATTTCAGCAGAACGAAGGGCAGCTGTCGTATCAGTTGAGAAATAGGGAGAACCAATTCCAGCGCCGAAAATAACCACACGATTTTTCTCCAAATGACGAAGCGCTCGTCCACGAATATAAGGCTCTGCTACATTATGCATGGCAATGGCCGTTTGAACACGTGTATCAACCCCCTCTTGTTGAAGACTATCAGCCATAACAAGAGCATTCATAACTGTACCGAGCATACCCGTATAATCCGCTTGAACACGATCCATCCCAGCTTCTGCAGCCGGCTCCCCACGCCAGAGGTTTCCACCACCAATAACAAGGGCAATCTGTATGCCTGATGCATGAACCTCAGCAATTTCTTTTGCCATCTCTTGAACTGTCTTGATGTCAATACCGACACCACGCTCTCCAGCAAGAGCTTCTCCAGATAATTTAATCAAAACACGTTTATATTTTGGTTGAACCATGTTCTTCTCCTCAATGCTAATTAATACTCAGTTAATTTCAAAAAATAACTTTTTTTGATCTTCTCTTAAATAGTGCAGACGGAAGCAACCTTCTTCGGTGTTTCATTCCTAATATTTGAGCCTAAGTCTCAAAAAATTCCGTTATTAGTGACAGCAACACCGTCACTAATAATATCACTACGCGAAAATATCCTTTCAAGCTCACTTCGTTTGCTCTAAACTGCGGGATCTTATTTTGCTATTCGATACATCGTGCTATTTTTTGATTTTGGATGAGTATAACATGATAACACATCATTATCTTTACCATTTTATCATAAAGAAGCTTAATTTAATAGTCTCATTGTACTGTGTTTTTGTACTTTTTGGTCAATTTGGCTTGATGAAAAGGACCTTTTAGGATCAATTTCTTCCCCTTTTTCATTTTTTATAGCCAAGGAAATTCTCAAACTGCTTAATCAAAAAAGTTTTCTAAGACCATGCCAAACGCTTGAAAAAGCAATCTTTCCATTGGCGCAAAAAATCTTTCAAGGCGCAAAAAGGGGAGGAGAGACTTTTCATGCGTTTGGCGTCTTCTATTACTAGATTTCATTGACAATTATGTCTTACAGTTTCAATTCTTTTATCATCCAAAGATATTCGCCCATTCTCAGTCTCTTATTTTAGCAAAGTATGGATTTAGCCAAACTATCAATCTAACGCTAATAAAAAAGGCTTACCGAAGTAAGCACATTTTTTAAACTACCTATTAAAGAGAGTTAGGATCAACCTTGATACCAACACCTTGAGTTGTAGTAAGCGTCAAGTTTGTGATGTAAGTACCTTTAGCTGTTGATGGTTTTGCTTTAACGATAACGTTGTTAAGAGCTCTAAAGTTTTCAACTAATTTGTCATCTTCAAATGACACTTTACCAATAAGAGCTTGAACATTACCAGCTTTGTCAGCACGGTAAGTGATTTTACCACCTTTAGACTCTTCAACTGCTTTAGCAACATCCATAGTTACTGTACCAGTTTTAGGGTTTGGCATAAGGTTACGAGGTCCAAGGACACGTCCAAGACGACCCACAACTGCCATCATATCAGGTGTTGCGATAACAACATCAAAATCTAACCAACCACCTTGGATTTTTTGAACAAGATCATCTTCACCTACGAAGTCTGCACCAGCTGCTTTAGCTTCCTCAGCTTTAGCACCACGCGCAAAAACAAGAACGCGAGAAGTTTTACCAGTTCCAGCAGGCAATACCATTGCACCACGGATTTGTTGGTCAGCTTTCTTAACGTCGATGTTAAGGTTGTATGATACTTCTACAGTTGCATCAAATTTTGCGAAGTTTGTTGATTTAGCAAGCACTACAGCTTCTTCAACGCTGTAAGCCTTTGTGCTGTCGATTTTTTCGAGCGCAGCACGCATTTGTTTACTTTTTTTAGCCATTATAAAATTTCTCCTTGTAATGTGGTAATAGCGATTTTCATCTCCCACGTCACTCATCGAAATAGACGATGAAGTTTAGCGGGTTCAGGGGCTCTTACTGATTAATCAGTAACAGTGAATCCCATAGAACGAGCAGTACCTTCGATCATACGCATAGCAGACTCAACTGATGCTGCGTTCAAATCTGGCATTTTAGTTTCAGCAATTTCTTGTACTTGTGCACGAGTAACTGATGCAACTTTCGTTTTGTTTGGCTCACCAGAACCTTTTTCAACACCTGCAGCTTTTTTCAAAAGAACAGCAGCTGGTGGTGTTTTTGTAACGAAATCAAATGATTTGTCTTCGTATACTGAGATAACAACTGGGATAATCATACCAGCTTGGTCAGCTGTACGAGCGTTAAACTCTTTGGTGAATCCCATAATGTTGATACCGGCTTGACCAAGTGCTGGTCCAACGGGTGGAGCTGGTGTCGCTTTACCGGCAGGAATTTGAAGTTTTACAATGTTTTCGACTTTCTTAGCCATGAATAAAATCCTCCTATTGTGGTTATGTCGGTAATTTAAAGATTTTTACCTCCCACAAGCATGCCAATAGCATACTCATCTATTATACTTATTTTAAAGTAAATTTCAAGTTTTTTATGCTTTTTTTCTAAAAATGATTTACTTTACTCAAGAGAATCGTTAAAATAAACATATGTCAGTATTCATGTTTAAAGTACTCAGTGCGAGTTTACTCATTTTAACCCCTATCTTTACCTATATTATTTGCAAATTTTTCAGGTTGGGGCGACTTGGTATCAAATTCCCAGACATCACCATTCCTTTATATATCTTTGAGATAATCGTAGCTAGTTCACAATTTTTTAAGCACAGTTTTATCTATTATTATTTAATAGCCATTGCTATCCTTGCCATTGTCGTTGCAAGCTGGCAATTTCTAAAAACCAAAACATTCACTTATAAGAGATGGTTCAAATTTTTTTGGCGCCTCAATTTCTTTTTAACCTTTTTTTTCTTCTTAGTTACCCTTATTCTTTTATTTCAGTATTCTTCCTAATGGAACAATCTGAGTTTCATAACGTGCAAAAAGGCAAGTCCTGTTCAAAGGAGTTGCCTTTTTAATGTCGCCTATTCGATGGTTTCATTCATTTATCCCATTAAAAACCAATCTAGTAATGGTTAGTGAAAACTAAGTTTTTAAACGTTTGGCTACCGTTTTTCGCAATAAAACTGCTATTTCAATCACTCAATTATACACAACTTCTCCATTTGCTAAACAGCAATGACCTTACTACCGAGTCGCCTTAATATCTTTAGCAAGTAGTACCAAAAAAGGAAAGCCATTTTAAGGAAAATGGCCATTCAAACTAACAATACCTATTATTATAGAACGCCTTCTTTAGCTAGCCCATTCTACCTGATATACCCTTAGTTTAAAATCTAGGAGACTTCATACTTCAATCATTGCTTTGCTTGACCCTATGTCTTTAAGTCTCTATACCTTGCGACAAAAGAGCTTTAAAAACTACACCTTTGGCTATAAAAAGGTTGCGAGTTGATGAGATAAAAGCTGACTAGTTTTCCAAGATACCACTTCTCGGTAGCTAGTCAAAATCAAGGATTGGGCGTTCCTTATCAGGTCTGCTTGAGAGCATTATTAATACCCTTTACTAAATTTTTGTCGTTTTCGTTCGAAGTGTTACCTCGTTCGTTTAAAGACTCTTCAAAGCATCCGTAATTGGTGTTTCACCATCACTCATCTGGATGATTTTACCGATAGTGTTTGGAAACTCTAAAACCTCCGCCAATACCCTAGCAACATTTGGAATGGTGTTAGGTTTTGGCTGCGAAATATGAATCGCAATCTTTCCTGAACCTGATGCTGCCTCGACCAGATTTCCTGGTTGGATAATCGTATAGTTTAATTTAGTTTGATGCATTAACCAATGGTCGGCAAAAAATTTGGCAATATTATAATTCATAATCTTGGCTAAATTCGGATCTGACCATTTTTCAGGCTCCGTTGCAAATATAGAGCTAAGCAGAACAAAACGTGATACATCTGCTGCTTCTGCTGCTTGCATGAGTTTAACTGCCCCGAAGGCATCCGTTTGCAACAAATCTTTTCCACGCGATCCTGCTGTAAAATAAACGGCATCGCTTCCTTTGATTAGAGATGCTAGTTTTGTTGAATCTTCATGCAGATCCATGGCAACTGGTTCAACCCCTGCCAGCTGGATAACGTTCCCTGGCTTTCTTGCTCCAGCAACCACGGTATGCCCTTTTCCAATCAATTCCTTGATCAACTGTTCTGCAACTCGTCCTGTTGCTCCTGCTACAAATACACGCATAGCTTCCTCCTTTGTTATCTAGTTGTTTGCGCACGCAATTAAAAGATGACATAGAGAACTACTAGGTTGACTAGTAGCTTGTCACAATAATGATTTACAAATCTCTTCTTCGGCTAAAAAAAGCTGCAATTCCTGCTCAACTTTATCTAAAAAAGCTCGACCTTTTGTTGTCAAGACGACATAAAGAGCACGATTATCTTCCTCGCAAAGTTCCCTACGAACGTATCCTGTTTCTGCCTCTATCTTAGCAGCTAAACGCGACGTTGCACTAGTACTAAGACCCAGCTTTTGACTTAAATCACTCACTCGCAATTCGAGATTAGTTTGATCTTTTAAGATATAGCAAACAGTATAAGTATTAAGATTGACACCGTACATGAGAAAAAAATGCTCTAACCTAATTTTTAAGCGCTCATGCTCCTGATGAAACCTTAACCATTGTTCGAACATCTAATCTCTCCTCAATCACTTGTACACACTCTCATTATACAGCTCTTGTTGGAACAAAGCAAAGATTTTGAACAAGACCAACTATATTCAATAAACTTTAGTCGCTTGTTTCAGCTCAAGATGCTCTCTTATCGCCAAGTATAGTGAGATGAAACAAAAATCGTACAACTGTGACATAGTATTGATACAACATACTCACTAAATATTTGTAAAACGCCCCAAAAAATAATGTCACATTACGACACTTGTCACAAACTATTTTTATCTGTCCATATTTTTGGAAGACCATCAAACTGTTTTCTAGATTACCAAATTCTTGCTCTTCAAAGGAGCTGACTGGCAGTATCACTCTCATCATGATTCTTCGAAACTGAAACTATTACATGATTATTATAGAGCTTTTCACTTGCGCTCAGGATCACAAAAAATCGTAAGGATAAGTGGCGATATTCTTTTATAAGCTTGGTAACCAACAGTAGCAATTCAAACCACATTTGTTACAACAACTTCATCATGATTGAACGATATTGCTCTTATATTCATTACCATGTCATCTGTACGAAAGTTTCCGTATGGCTTAGCCAATTCTTCCTTTGTATTTTTCCTGCACATTATCAGTCAAGTAGAAGCCATCACTCCATCGTAACCACCTCGCTAGTTTTTTTTCCTGATTTTCCCAAAAAACTGACGTTCGGATTGTCTCGAAAAAATATTTCAAAAACCACTTGACATTAACCTTACGTTAATTTGTATACTAAACTAGTGAACGATAAACAAAAGTCGTTCACTGATTATCTTGCAAGATATGACATAGAGAGGAAACAAGCATGATTTATTCGATTGGGCAGTTGGCTGAACTCTCCGGTATTAGCACGCGCACTCTTCGGTACTATGAAGCTATTGGGATACTTCTACCTTCTCGTAAAAATGACAGTGGCTACCGATTTTACGACGAAAAGGAGGTCGACATCCTGCAACAAATCCTTTTTTATAAGGAGCGAGGTTTTGAACTCAAGCAAATTAAGGAATTACTCATTCAAGAAAATCTTGATACGATGACGCGTTTAGAAGACCATTTACTAGATCTAAAAGCTAAAAAGGCGAGATTGGAAGCCATGATTGATAACCTCGAACGTACTATTCAATCACAGAAAGGAAAATCAACAATGACGACACAAGAAAAATTTCAAGCATTTAAAGAGAAACAGTTAGCAGAAAATGACGCAAAGTATGGAACTGAACTCCGGAATACCTACGGAGAAGAGGAAATTCACCAAGCTAACCAGCACTTTGCTCAGATGACCGAAGAAAGTTATAAACAGTGGCAAAAGCTAGATCAAGACATTAAAACCTTACTCCATCAAGCGATAGTGGAAAAATGGACGGTAGAAGATGAAAGAAGCAAGCAAATCGTTCAACGTCATAAAAAGTGGCTACAAATAGCAGACAAGCACTACTCAGTTGAAAAACATATCGGCATTGCTCAGCTATACACGGCTGATGACCGTTTTACAACTTACTATGATGGCACCACAAAAGGTTGCGCTGCTTTTTTAACGGCTAGCATTAGCCACTGGGCAACATTAATTGATTAAAAAACTGATAGTGGCTTAACTGCTACTATCAGTTTTTTAGTGATAACATATTTTCATCAATTGCTTTGAAATATCCAGTCAAATAGATGAGGAGCTAAAGACACTCTTCTGAAAAGTTGCCACTCGATTGCCAATTTGGATAAAAAGAAAGCCAGCTCTTAACAAAGAGTTGACTAAACTACTGTTCTATCAATGTTTCTATTCATGAATTTCAAGTGGCAACCCATCTGGATCGAAAAAGAAGGCCATTTTCTTTTGGTCAAAATCATCCCATCGCAAAGGTTCATGATCAATACCTAAACGCTCAAATTCTGTCAAGCAAGCTTCCACATCAGAGACCTTAAAAGCCAGATGGCGAAGACCCTGATGTTCAGGATTGGGAAGGGTAGGTCTTGGCGGGGCATCTGGTTTGATAAAAATCTCTAAAACCAATTGACCTTGGCGAACGTTAAAAAGAATATCCTTTTTCTCTGGGCGAATGTGTTCGTCTAACTGTTCAAACCCTAAAAGGTCACAATAGAAATGACGCGTTCTCTCATAATCACTGCCAATGATAGCCACGTGATGAATACTATCAAGATTCATGGTTCCTCTCCTTTTACTGTGGTGGTTGCAATACCTTTCTTGGTTTAGTTCCTTCAGCTGGTCCAATAACGCCTGCTTCTTCTAACTCTTCCATAAGACGTGTCGCTCGATTAAATCCAACAGACAGCCGCCGTTGAATCATAGAAGCGCTGGCTTTTTGGGTTTCTAAAACCAGAGCTTTAGCGTCTTCAAAGAGGGGGTCCCCTTCAGAAGCTCCTCCCCCGCTAGATCCTGCCATATCGGCCTCTGTTACGTCACCTGGATCAAAGGAATCATCGTATTCAGCTTCTGCTTGATCTTTGATAAAGGTCACTATTCGCTCGACATCATCATCTGAAATAAAGGAACCTTGCAAACGAACGGGGTGGTTCTCATCAATCGGCTTAAATAACATATCACCGCGACCAAGTAATTTTTCAGCACCATTTTCATCCAATATCGTACGACTATCTGTACCAGATGAAACAGCAAAAGCCACACGAGATGGCACATTAGCCTTGATCAATCCTGAGATAACATCAACGGATGGACGTTGTGTTGCCAAAATCATATGAATACCAGCGGCACGCGCTTTTTGCCCAAGGCGAATAATGGCATCTTCTACTTCCTTGCTGGCAACCATCATCAGGTCAGCCAGTTCATCAACGATGACAACAATGAAGGGTAAGGGAATATGTTTTTCTTCTGAAGTGGCATTCCACGCTTCGACTTTGGCATTGTATCCTGCAATATTTCGAACACCAAACTGGCTGAAGAGTTCATAACGGTTTTCCATTTCATCAACCACTTTTTGCAAGGCTTTGCTGGCTTTACGAGGATTGGTCACAACTGGAATGAGAAGATGGGGAATATCATTGTAAACAGAAAGCTCAACCATCTTAGGATCAACCATGAGAAACTTGACTTGATCAGGACGAGCCTTCATAAGAATACTTGAAATAATCCCATTTACCGCTACTGATTTACCCGAACCAGTCGAGCCAGCTACAAGTAAGTGCGGCATTTTGGAAAGATCAAAACTACGAGCCGTTCCATTGACGGCCTTTCCAAGCGGAATTTCTAGGAGATTTTCAGGTTTAGCACTGGATTGTTCCCAAAGCTCACGGAAAGAAACAGTCGCAATCTCTGAATTGGGTACCTCAATACCGACCAATGATTTTCCGGGAATCGGTGCCTCTATTCGGACATCCTTAGCAGCCAATGCCAGGGCTAGGTCATCAGCCAGGTTAGAGATACGATTAACACGCACCCCAACGGCTGGCTTAACCTCATACTTGGTAACAGATGGACCAATTTCTGCACGTTCAACTTTAACATCAATGTTGAAACTCTTGAAGGTATCTTCGAGAATCTTGATGTTTTGACGGACAATGTTTTTCTCTTTAGCTTGACTCTTAGGCCTATCAGCAGCAAAGAGGTCAATCCCAGGAAGTTTATAATTAAGATGTTGCTTTGGTGTGAAGTCTACGACAACTGGTGAATCGGGTTCACTATCCAATTGATCCAAATCTACCGCTAGAGATTCCGTAGGGACTACCATGTCTTGGTTATCAGGGGCATAAGCATCAGTTGGCGAATTCTCAAATAAACTCTCATCAAAAGTTGGAAACCCGTCACTACCATTATCTGGTGTGTAGCCTACAATCTCAATCTCGCGATTTGGCTCTTGTTCTTGAATGTCTTCAGGGTTAAGAGAGCCATTCTCTAGAATTTCACCTGTCTCTGGATCAATCTGAAGAGATGCTAAACGCTCAGCTTCAGCTTTTTCAGCTGCTTCCCGCTCTTTTTTTTCTAGGGCTAACTGGCGTTTTTCCTCTCGACGAACAAATCGTTCTTGCTTGTTCATTTCATGCTTAGCCGTCCATTCATCACGTTTTTGTCGGAGAAATTCTAATAAATCATAAAGATCCCATGAACTAATGATGAAAATCCCGATTGCGATAATGAGAAAGCCAATAAAGAAAGCTCCTATATTAGTGAACAAAAAGGCAGTTGGTTTGTACAAAAGAGCACCAAACATACCTCCACCCAGAAACTGGGTCACACTAAAATGACTAAGGTCTCTGTAAATGAGACGAGAAGTAGATTTAAAAACTTCCTGCCCTTGTAAGAATGGTTGGGTATAAAGGTAAGCATGCCATTCTAATAATAAACCAACAAAGAGGGTCACAATCCCAGTCATTACCCCTTCATGTCTTTGAAACCATCTAAAACCAAAAAGACTAGCAAAGACCAAAAGGATTGCTGGATAAGCTAAGCTTCCTACAAAAAAACGAATAACATTGTAAACGGTTATCCCAAACACTCCCAGTCGAATGACACCAAATAAAAGAATAATTGCTGCTAAAAAGCTGACAATCATGCGTCTGATAGCAGCTTGCTTTGCCATTTCTGCCTTGGTAGGGCGGCGCTTTTTCCTACCATTAGTTTTTGTTTTTGTTCTTGTTTTTGCCATAACTCCATTATAGCACATTTTGAAACAGCATTTTCTTCGGTGAAATTAAAAACAAAGGTCAAAAACAGTCTGCAACATTTCCAGAAAATCAAGTCAGGTAGTGGTTGCCGACTTTCACCCCCACTTACTAGCAACCTATTGAGGATAATACTAAAAAATTTTTTAGAACGAACAATCCCTCGAAGTCTATAATAAAAAAGAGCAGAACAAAAATCGGTAACTCGCAAGATTCGATCCTTATTCTATACGCTCTTTTCAGTCAGATTTTTTTACCAGTTATGGTCATCCACATTTTCTTTGGTTACAAGGAAGATTGGTGACACTGTTTCTTTGTCGACTTTTTTACCCTGATAATGATCGATGGCAGCTTGGATGGCAATTTCCCCCATCTTAGCGGGTTGTTGGGCAATAGTTGCTGACATGTCACCTTTTTTGATAGATTCATGTGCATCTGGTTGACCGTCAATACCAACAATCAAAACATTGTCAAGTCCAGCTGCTTTGGCTGCTTGAGCTGCACCCATAGCCATTTCATCGTTTTGTGCAAAAACAGCTTGAACATCTTTATTTCCTTGAATCATATTTTGAGCTGTATTTAGGGCCTTAGCACGATCAAAGTTTGCTGATTGACTTGATAGAATATCTAATTGATTTTTAGCCACTTCATTAAATCCGTTACCACGGTCAACTGTCGCTGATGCTCCGGGTACTCCTGACAATTCAAAGGTTTTAGCACCTTTTCCTAGTTCTTTGATGATATAATCTGCTGCCATTTTACCTGCTTCAACGTTGTCTGATGCCACTGTTGTTAGAACATCACCTCCATTGCTACCGCGGTCAAGTAGGATAACAGGGATATTTGCAGAATTAGCCGCTTTAATAGCTGGTACAATAGCATCTGAATCAACAGGATTGATTAAGATAGCATCAACATTTTGACTAACGAAGTTTTGGACATCGTCTGCTTGTCTTGCAGCATCATCCTGAGCATCTGCTACTTTTACCTTAACACTTTTATCTTTAGCGTATTTATCAATCCCTTCTTTCATGGCTACGAAATAAGGATTATTAGTTGTGGAGATTGAGACACCTAGATTTAGATCTTTAGCTTCTTTTTGGGTAACTTCTTTACCTGATTTATCGGATCCATTGTCCAGCCCTGTTTTACCACAGGCTGCTAAAATGATAAAAAGACTTAAAACAAGAAGAATGCGACCAAACTGTTTAATGATTTTCATGATAGACTCCTTTATTGATTAGCTACTTTAAAACGATCCAGTAGCACTGCGATAATGATAACAATACCTTTAACAACTTGTTGCCAGAAAGCCGAGACACCGATAATATTAAGCCCATTATTTAAGACACCAATAATAAGAGCACCAATCAGGGTTCCGATAATACGACCTTTTCCTCCTGACAAAGACGTCCCTCCAAGTACAACAGCTGCAATAGCATCCATCTCATAACTACTTCCCGCAGTTGGCTGAGCCGAACTTAAACGAGAAGTGATAATCAATCCTGATAAGGCTGCCATCATCCCTGAAATAGTATAAATAATAATTTTTACTTTATTTAACTTAACACCTGAGATATACGCCGCTTTTTCATTTCCTCCTATAGCGTATACAGATTTCCCAAATGCCGTTTTATGAAGTAACACATATAAGAAAATAAAAACAAGAAACATCAGAATGACTGGGAAAGGAATCCCAACAATATAACCTTGTCCCAAAAATTGGAAAAGGAAACTATCCCCAAGTCCTGCTGTGATGGGATTACCATTAGTGTAGACTAAGGTCGCACCTCTAAAAATTGTCATGGTTGCAAGAGTGACAATAAATGGCGCTAATTTCCCAAAGGAAATCAAGAAACCATTTAACATACCAAATAGACCTCCCAAAAATAGCGCCAGTACAATAGCTAAAGGCACTGGCATGCCACTACCAATAAAACCAGCTGATACTGCGCTAGATAGAGCCAAAATTGATCCAACAGACAAATCAATACCACCGGTTAAAATCACAAAAGTCATCCCAAATGCAATAAAACCATTGGCTGTCACTTGCAAGAGCAAGTTAAGCAAGTTGTTGGTTGTTAAGAAATTAGGATTAAGCATTGTAATAACAATCATCAATGCTACTAATGCGATCAGAGTTGTTAATTCTGATACATATTTCATTACTTGTTTCACACTATTGTCCTCCTGTCGCAAGTTGCATGACTTTTTCTTGATCCGCTTCTAATTGACTAAGTTCCCCACTGATACGTCCTTCATGCATAACAATAATTCGGTCACTCACTCCCAAAATTTCAGGGAGATCAGACGATACCATGATAATAGGTACTCCTCTTTCAGCTAATTCATTCATTAACTGATAAATTTCTCTCTTAGCACCGACATCAACTCCTCGCGTCGGCTCATCTAAAATCAATATCTTAGGAGCAATGCCAATCCATTTGGCAAGAACAACTTTTTGTTGATTACCACCAGATAAATTTCCCACAGGTAATTTGGGAGTACCCGATTTGACACGAAGTCGCTCAATTAATTGATTAACAAAATCTGTACTTACTTTTTCATCAAAGAAACCGTGTTTACTAAAATCTCGCGTACTTGGCAAAGTCATATTATCTTTAATCGAAAAATCCAGAATTAAGCCTTCATCCTTACGATTTTCTGTCAAAAAACCAATTCCTTTTTCAATAGCTTGTACCGGATTGGCAATTGTAACTTCCTGACCATCTATTTTAATCTGACCGGATTTTAGAGGATCAATACCAAAAATAGCTCGCATAACCTCAGTCCGACCAGCTCCCATCAGTCCAGAAAAGCCAAGAATTTCACCTTTTCTAACCTGGAAAGACACGTCCTCGAAAGTATTTCCTGTTAAATGACTGACCTCGAAAGCAACATCTCCAATCTTTGCTACTTTATCAGGATAATAATCTTCTAATTCTCGACCAACCATTTTTTTCACCAACTCATCTGAAGTTGTCTCGCTGGTTTGTGTCGTATCCACTACCAATCCATCACGCATAACCGTGATAAGATCTGTTATTCTAAAAATTTCTTCCATTCGGTGAGAGATGTAAACAATACCAACTCCTTGGCTTTTCAGACTATTAATGATTGAAAAGAGACTTTCTGTTTCTCTATCAGTTAGTGCTGCTGTCGGTTCATCCATAATCAGGATTGAAACTTCTGATAACAAACACTTGGCAATTTCAATCATTTGTTGCTGTCCAACGGATAACTTACCAATCTCGACAGTTAAAGGAATAGACACTCCCAAGCGCTCAAATGCTTGATTAGCTTTTTCTTTCATGGCTTTTTGATCAAGCAAGCCAAAGCGATTTTTAATTTCACGACCTAAAAATAAATTTTCTAAAACAGTCATGTCTGCCCAGGTATTCATTTCCTGATGAATAAAGCTGATACCAAAATTTTCTGCTTCTTGCGGATTCGTAAAGGTCATCTCCTGACCGTCGATCAAAATTTTTCCCTTAGTTGCTGGAAACAAGCCAGTTAATATATTCATTAAGGTTGATTTTCCAGCACCATTTTCTCCCATTAGTGCATGAACTTGTCCAGATTGTAACTCCAAATCAATCTTTTCAAGAACCTTATTATTCCCAAAAGACTTTGAAATGTCTCTCATTTCAATTTTCATGTATTCACCTCGCTATAGGGTCACACCAGATTGTAAAATAATATTTGAGTAAGGTGTATCCTCACCTGTTCGGATAACTGCTTTGACACCTTTGTTAAGCTCCTTCAATTCTTCATGGCTGATATATTGAATCTCAACACTAGAGTCTAATTTTTCCAGTATCGCTTCTAATTGTTTAGGGTTTTCAGTTTTAATTTCTTCTGCTAAGATAACTTTTTCCACTAAAATATTGTCCAAATAGTTATCAAGAACGTCTTGAAACGTTGGTAAACCATGTCTAAGCGCAAGATCAATTTTAATCACTTTTGGAGGAACTGGCAGCCCCAAATCACCAATACAGACACGATCCGTATGTCCTAAATCAGCTGCTACTTTCGCTAAATTACTATTTAATAGACCATGTTTCTTCATAATAGCCACTCTCTTTCATTTCTTGCAAATGCGGCATGCCGCCTTGTGCTCCGAATCCTTGAACAGATAAATGAGACGCTAGCGTTCCAAAAGACACTGCTTCCTTAAATGACATACCTTTTGAAATTGCAAATCCAAAAGCACCATTAAAAGTATCTCCTGCTCCAGTTGTGTCAACAACATTTGCTTTTATGGCAGGTACTTTTTGAATATCTTTTCCATCGAAAAAGATAGATCCTTCTGTGCCCAGCGTTACCAAAAGTTTGTTTGGATAAGCTTGAATGATTTCTTCTAAGTCGCTATCAGGAAATAGTTCTTTTACTTCATGTTCGTTAGGAGTAAAAATATCTACAAACTCCAGCATTTCGTTATCGGTAGCCCGTGATGGCGCCGGATTATAGAGGACCTTAACCCCTTTTTGATGACAAAATTGGGCAATGGCTAGATTGCTTGAATGACTAATTTCATTTTGTAGAATGACCAGGTCAGCACTCGCGATAATTTCCCATTCTTTATCGAAACGACTTGTATCTACTGTTCCGTTAGCTCCCGGACAATAGATAATTCTATTGTCATTGTCAAAAAGTGTTATTTGAGCAACTCCTGTTGAATGTGGTACCGTTCCCACATTGTCCGAAATCACTCGATTTTGGCTTAAATTGTTTAAAAGACTAGACCCAAACGAGTCTTGACCAACAGCTCCCAGCATCTCAACATGATCATTTTCAGAACTCAATCGTCCAACAGCCACCGCTTGATTGGCACCTTTTCCTCCAGGTACCATGGAAAAATGTCTTCCAAAGACCGTCTCACCAGCCTCAGCTATACGGTCTGTTTCCATGACTAAATCCATTGAAATGCTGCCTATAATAACTATTTTACTCATGTGACCTCCTTAACGTTTCTCTTTCAATATATCTAACTGGTAATTGCACCCTTTTTTCTTCAATAGGTAAATGATTGGCCATCTTATATACTAACTCTGCAGCTTCTTGGCCAAGTCTGTATGAGGATTGGTGGATTGTTGATAACTTTGGGTAAATAAATTGACTCACCACAATATCATCATAACCAATAATCTGGATATCTTCAGGTATTTTTTTTTCACGAGCTAAGACCTCATGAATATAAGCTATAGCGTGCACATCAGATGGAGCAATAATGCTATCACAATCAGGATTTTCATCTAGCATAATCGCGGCCTCTTTTTGAATCGTATCAAAGTCAAAAGAGTGACTATCAGAGATTGATACGGCTACATGATTGTTTTGTAAATACCTAAGACTCGCTTCAAACCTCTGATTAATATTTTGCGCATTATCTGATGGGCCTCGAACAAGTAACACTTTGTCAGTACCTGATTGCACAATTTGTTCCGCAGCCAATCGTCCACCAGCCTGGTTATCTGAAAAAACACCGTACTTTGTTTCCTGATCAACACGGTCGACAACAACTATCGGAATATCTAGATTAGGATGTGTTTTTGAAAAATCGTGGGTCGTTATAATCCCAGCCGCCTTAATTTGTAGCAGAACATTTAAATAATCCTCTTCTACTGCATCCTCCTTACCAATACTCCCTAGCATGACCCTGTAGCCTTTTTCTTTTAAAAATTCTTCTGCTCCTCTAGCCAAGCGAGGGAAAAATGGGTTGGAAATATCCGGGAGTAAAAGCCCTACTAATTGATTGCGCTGCGACTTTAGTGACTGAGCCAAAACATTTGGAACATAATGCAATTTTTTGATAGCTTGCTTTATCTTATCTTGAGCCTCTTGCCCAACATACCCCTTTTGGGAAATATAGCGGGAAACGGTTGATTTTGAAACCCCTGCTTCCTCTGCAACCTCTTTTATCGTTACCAAAAAATCATCCCTTCCTTATGTGGTACCGTTCTCACATATTAAGTGTAACCGCTTTCTAAATTTTTGTCAATCATTTTTCCAAATAAAAAAGCAATTTCGGTTTAATCGAAATTGCTTTGTCATTGATTATGAGGTTTTTTCTAAATAGTCAATGGCATCTTGCACATTTTTGACTGGGATAATTTTCATCTTTGTTTTAATGCGCTTGGCTGCTGCTTTAGCTTCCTGATAGTTGTTTTTAGCATTAGGATGTTCTTTCAAGTAAGCTCTAGAGATAGGGTTGTTGGGCACAAAGAAAATATCTGCCTTATCCTTGGCTGCTGAGACAACTTTCTTATCAGTCCCACCAATATCACCGACAGAACCGTCTTTTTCGATGGTACCAGTACCTGCGATCATGCGACCTTTTCTCAAATCCTCTTTATTGATTTGATCTAAGATGTCCAAGGTAAACATAAGGCCAGCGCTTGGTCCGCCAACGTTTCCTGTTGAAAAACGAACTGGTGTTTTGGTCTCAACTTCAGTATGGTCTACAAGTCCAATACCAATACCATTTTTACCATTTCCTAGCTTAATGATTTTTCCTGAAGCTTCTTTCTTCTTATTATCTGATAGGTATTGCACCGTCACCTTATCACCAATCTTTTGCTTGGCAACATAGTTGATGAGCTCCTTAGAACTTTCAAACGTTTTGCCATTGACACCTGTCAAAGTATCTGCAAGATCTAAAATCCCTTTGAATGTTGAATCTTTGGCAACGTCAAGCACATAGACACCAAGGTATTTTAAATTCACTGATTTTCCAGCTAATTTAAAAGCTTGATAAATGGCTTCATTCTGAGATGTTTGCATGTAGAATCGGTTGAGACGGATATACTCATCCTCAGTATAGTTACCCAAGCTCTCCTTGGCAGTTGACACATCTGTAAAAGGGGTCGCCCAAGCGTAAAGAAGAGCTGCTGGTGTTGCTTGCATTTGGGAAATAGCCACAAAATTATAAGACCCTTTTGCCTTGTCTTCTTTTTTATCAACTTCTAGAACATCACGAATATCATAGGCTCCGCCAGGCATTTCAATATAATAAGGCAATGGAAGCAAAAAAGCAACTGCTAACAAAATAGCTGTCCCAATTCCCAAGAGCCACCATTTCAGAGGAGATTTTTTTTGAGGACTCTCCTCGATGATTCTAAATTCGTGTTTGTTCATGTTTTTTATCCACCTCTCTAACTACAGATTCAGGAACAAAATCCGAGATATCTGCTTTGAAATAAATCAATTCTCTAATACGGCTAGAACTCACTTCCTGCCATTGATTAGCTGACATGAGATAAACGGTATCAATCTTATCGTTCAAATGCTTATTGAAAAACTCTAAATTAGCTTCATAAGTCAAATCATTACCATTACGCAGCCCTCGTACGAGATGAGTCACTTCAAGCTTGGCTGCAATGTCAACAGCTAGACTATTATTAGCCGTAAGAACCTTAACATTATCAAGGTTGGCTACTGCTTCTTCAAGCATATGGCATCGTTGATCAATACTGAACTGGCCTTCTTTTTCCTTATTGTAAAAAATGCCAACATACAGTTGATCAAATAGTTGACTAGCACGCGCAATCAAATCCACATGCCCCAGGGTTACTGGATCAAAAGACCCTGTAAATAAGCCAATTTTCTTATCTGACATAAACCGTTACCTTACTAATTCCATAAATTTTTTGTTTCCAAATGCCAAAAGCTGATATTTCCTCAGGCAAGTCTACCGCTTTATCGGTCTCACAAACAAGCATAACCTCCTCAGCCAGTAATCTTTTGTCTTCCAAGTCTGTTACGACTGATGCAATTTGTTCCTTAGCATAAGGAGGGTCTAAAAGAACAAGATTGAAGGTTCCCGAAAGCTGACGGATAGCCTTGCTATCATCCATCTTCAAGAGTTGGAATTGATGTTCAGATTTAGTCATCTTGATATTCTCTTGAATAATGGCTTGAGCTGAACGGTCTTTTTCAACCAAAACAGCATGGTCCATACCACGCGAAATAGCTTCAATCGCCAGACTACCACTACCAGCATACAAATCTAGAACCCTACCACCATCAAAAAAAGGGCCAATCATATTAAACATAGCCCCTTTAACCTTATCAGTTGTTGGGCGTGTCGTTTTACCGGACAACGTCTTCAAAGGACGTCCACCAAATTCACCTGCTACTACTCTCATAATGTTTTCTATTATAGCAAATTTCTTTGAGATAATTCTCCCAAAAAATGCTATAATAAAGCTTAAATTTTGATAACAAGGAAACATATGACAAGATTTGCACTCATCATCAATCAAAAATCTGGAAAAAGTGACAAAGACCAATTGATTGAAACCATAAAAAACTTCTTAATCGACAAACAGATCCCTGAACAAAACATTGCCTATTTTTACCCAAAATCAGCCGACGAAACAAGAGAAATGGCTAAAGAGACCTGTCAAGATAAAACTGATGTCATCATTCCACTAGGAGGAGATGGTACCATCAAACTAGTTTGTGCGGGTATTTATGAAGGTGGCAGTTACTCTCGTTTAGGACTAATCCCAACTGGCACCGTCAATAATTTCGCTAAATCGCTTGGCGTTCCCTTAAATCCTAAAAAAGCCTTAGAAAATCTCTTTTCTGGACGAGAATTAGCGATTGACATCGCAAGGGTTAATAATCAATACATGATTTCTAGCTTAACGTTAGGTCTAATGGCTGATATGGCTCTCGGTGTCACACCTGAAAAGAAGCGTCGTTACGGTGCCCTAGCCTTTATTAAGGCTGGTTGGAAAATTTTTCTACGACGACGCTCCTACCGCGTACAAGCCATATCGGATCAAAAAACACAATATATCAAAACAAAATTACTCTTAATCACTATGAGTAACACGGTTGCAGGACTCCCTGGTTTTAATCAGAAAGACACAGTGGACGATGGACTCTTTACCGTTTACACCTTAAGACGAACCCACTTCATCCGATTCTTTTTTTACTTCTTTTTCCGTATTGGTAAATTTAGTCGATTCAGGCATTGGGACGCCTTCCAAGCTTCTGAATTGCGGTTAATCAATGTGCGAAAAAAAGATAAAAATAATCCCAATGTTCGTATCGATGGGGATGTCGCTGGAAAACTACCTGTCCTTATTCAGATGCTTCCAAAAGCCATTACTGTTATCGTTCCTCAACAATAATCCCTAAATCCTAAAAGCACCCTAAAGGTCAGACCACGAATCTAACCTTTAGGGTGCTTTTATCACGTTATTGACTGACAAAAATACTATCAACAGCCACAACCTCGTACTCATCACATTTCAAAAATAACGGTATCTCAATCTCTGTGTACAACCGAGTTTAGTTGGGAAGGAGCGAGTTTTTTTGTCATAACATCACAAAATTGCTATTTCTGAATTTAGCTAAGTAGCAATCACATCTGAACCCCAAAATAAAGCTCTTGATAATCGTGAATAAAACATCACGGATGACTAATTTGCGATAGCAAACCAATCAAAGTAACATGAAATCGTATCAGATAACACTCCCTCTTAAGAGCCATTATTGACTCAACTTTTTGAGGCAGTACCGCTCTAAGTTAAGATTTTGTTAATTGAGGAAACGTCTTCTCAAGATAATCAACTAGCTCCTTGCTTAAACGCCTAGGGCCTCTAACCGCTCTAACTCCTTTTTCGACCATCAATTCCAAAGGTAGTTGGTCATCCAAAAAAGTCTCTTTTAAAGATAGTTTCATCAACTGCTTGTTTTGTGGCTTATCCCTATTCTCTTTTTGGTCAATATTGGTCTCTAAAACCTGACAAGCATATCGAATAGCCTTAATCGGACTTGTCATGTAAATCAATACCCAATCGCCAGTCTTGATGCTGGCTTTTTGTGTCCAGAGGATTTCAGGACTTTTTGCAAATTCAGCATCGATATTATAGTATTTGGGATTAGCTGGAATCACCCAATAATCAGGCCCATTTGGATTTGATGGGGTCGTAGGGGCTACAAGCGCACGACTATTTTCAACTAGGCTAAATAAGGTCTCGTCTGATAGGCTACCGTCTAAAACAATGGTGAGCCAACTTTTCTTGGACATATGATAAGAGGGATAAATGCCTGACATCTTCAATAAATCTGGTAACTGTTTTGGGTCAACCTTGACATTGATAAATTCTACCTCTTCATGCAGAGCCTTCTGAGACCACTTTTCTCTACCAACTTGTAATTTTCCCCTCGTAACTGATCCTATCAGCCCATACCATTTTGAATTATCAGGATGTCTAAAGACGCTAAAGCCTGGAAATTTAACAAAAGGGTTATCCATATGATCTCCAAAAGTGTTTGTTAAATAATGGGCTAAGCGATTGGTTTGTTCATATTGAAAGACGTTAGTCTCAAAACAGGCTTCAGCTATTCGTGTCAAAATCTGACCATAAGATTCACGAACTTGCCCAATGAAACTTCCTTGAGCTGTGCTCGCACGAAAGGCATCGTACTCTTCTTTCAAATCCACATCTAACACCTGACCCAAAATAGAACCATCAGGTGTTATCCTAATAACCGCCTGAAACTGGTCATCCAAGAACTGTTCTCGATAGACATAAGCGCCAGGCTCCTTGACAAAACCAAACTTCTCTAGTTGCTCAAATCGAACGCTTTTTTTCTTAAAAAACTCAGATTCAAATGACATAGTCTTCCTTTCGTTTTATGGGTTTCATTCATCACTCTTTTGAGGCGATTCCTCTTAACTCATACTTTGCTGTCTCAAGATGCCTGCCTAAGTGGTTGACCATCTCTAAAGCCAGCAATCGACCACCTAATTTTTCAATCAATTGACGAGAGGGAGCATTCTTTTCGTGCGCTACAACAAGCACACTATCAATTCCTAGAGAGCGATACTGTTGTAAAGCAAACGCTATTAAGCTTTGGGCAACTCCCTGATGTCTAAAAGAAGGTGCAACTATATAACCAATATGCCCCAGTTTTAAACAATCGGGATGTGCCATTTCCCAAAAGCAAATCACAAAACCTGCAATGGCGCCTTCTACAAAAGCAAAATATCGGGTATAGGTTGGAGTATTTTGATTAGACTGCTTGATTTCCGATATATCACTTTCCGTTACAAAATCTTCGAAATCCTCAACCGGCCACCATTCCACAAATGGATTACGGCGCTTATCTTCTAATAGCTCATCTTCAAAATCCAGAAAAGCCATTTGATCACTTAAAGTTATTTTTCGAATTGCCATACTATCTCCGTTGAGCAAAAAAGCCGCTCAGATGAGCAGCCTTGATTTAGTGACTGTCATACCAGTCTTTATTTATTTTTGGTTTGCCATCCGCATCTACTAGCATAATCGGATCCTTGCCATTTTTAAGGTATTCTACTCCTGTTTCCAAATCCACAATAATAGTCGAACCAGCATTATCCGTCAAATACTCAAAACGGTTCATTAGTCTTTTTACCATATTAAAACACCTTTCATCAATCGGATAAATTTATGGTAGCAAATATGAAGAATGATTTCAATGACTAGCTTTCTTATTTTACCAGCGGAATCAAGCGTACACGCACAATGTTGTCACTTGTTTCAAATTTAGCAACCAGCTGATCAATTTTCGCTCTGTCATCTTCATCCAAATCAAGCAAGGTATAGGCATAATCGCCTTTTGAACGATTGAGGATATTATCGATATTGATGTCTAAATCTGAAACGGCTGTGGAAATGTTTGCCACAATATTAGGGACATTTTTATTAATCAAGGTTATGCGGTAAGGCGCATCTTGAACCTGATGCATGTTGGGAAAATTAACGGAATTGGTAATTTCACCTGTCTCCAAGAAGCGGCGAACAGTTTGACTTGCCATGATGGCACAGTTGAGCTCTGCTTCTTGGGTTGAACCACCCACATGTGGAAACACCGTTACCCCTTCTTTATTGAGCAGTTCTTCTGTCCCAAAATCAGTCACGTACCGCTTAACGACCCCTGTTTCTAAGGCATCAAAGAGAGAAGCATTATCCACAAGTTCTGCACGGGCAAAGTTGATAATGACAGTATCTTTTTTCATCTGAGCGAATGCTTTACTGTCAAATGTATGCTTGGTATCTGCAGTCAAAGGCACATGAACCGTGATGTAGTCAGACTGACTAAAAATCTCTTTTAAATCATTAACACGTTTCACATGACTAGAAATATTCCATGCTGTTTCAATGGATACATAAGGATCGTATCCCAATACATTCATCCCTAAACGACGCGCATCATTTGCGATTCTAGCTCCAATAGCCCCAAGTCCAATCACGCCAAGCGTTTTACCGGAGATTTCTGTTCCAGCAAACTGAGACTTACCAGCTTCTATTTGTTTAGGCACGTCTGGACCTGTTAGATGATTGACCCAAGTATTAGCTGATAGGTAATCCCGCGCTGATAACAGAATGGCTGTCAAGACAGCCTCTTTCACCGCATTGGCGTTAGCCCCTGGTGTATTAAAAACAACAATACCAGCTTCTGTCGCCTTATCGATCGGAATATTGTTAGTTCCTGCCCCTGCACGCGCAATAGCTTTAAGATTATCCGGAAAATGATTGTCATGCAGATTTTGACTACGTAGTATATAGGCATCTGGATTCTCCGCTAGATCACCATCAATTTGAAAGGCGTTGCCCAATTCTTTCAAACCAATCTTGTTAATGTTATTAAATGTCTTGACGCTAAAGACCATACTAATCTCCTTTTATCTTGCTCCATTTAAGCGAACTCATACACCTCACTCTTTCTAGTGAGTACCTGCTAAAACGTTAGAAATCGTAACGAAGCCCCTCATCGACTTCTTGATAGTCAGCTGTTTCAGACCTACTCTTCATTTTTTGATAGGCTAGTCGTTCACCTTCAAACATGACTTTTCCACAGTAAACATACCCAAGTTTTTCTAAAATGTGTTGCATGATGAGATTTTGAGGATGAGTATCACAGCGGAAATCCGGCCCCTTATGACCTTCAATCAACCCTTGCAAGAAAGTCTGTGCTACTTTTTGCCCGCTGGCCTTCTTAGAAACAGCTATTCTGTGGAAAACAGTGTATTGGTGGTTAGCATGTTTCCATTTGCCATCTGTGATTTTTTCATAAGCAGGATCTTGCCCCACAATGACTGCCGCATAAGCTACAATTTCTCCATCAATCAATCCAACCCAAGCTTGTCCTTGCAGAATATCATCAATAATATCGCTGGCTTCTGGGTACTTCCCTTGCCATTGATCACTCCCAGATGCTTTCAAAAAAGCTCGCGCCTCTTCGATAATAACCATAATAGTATCTACTTCATTGGGATGTGCTAAACGCAACTCCATTACTGATGTTCCTCCTCGAATTCTTTCATAAACGTAATCAAAGCTTCTACCCCTTCTAGAGGAAAGGCATTATAAAGACTAGCTCTCATACCACCAACACTGCGGTGACCTTTGATATTTTTAAATCCTGCCGCATTTGCTGCTTCATTAAAGGCTTTATCCAAGTCTTCGCTTGGTGTCACAAAAGGAATATTAGCTAGTGAACGGTCCTTAGCAAACTTAACTGGGCTCTTATAAAAATCAGAAGCATCGATAAAGTCATAGAGAAGACCTGACTTTTGACGATTAAGTTCTTCCATTTTAGCAACTCCCCCCAAGGATTTAACATGTTCAAAAACTAATTTTGCCATATAGATACTAAACGTTGGTGGCGTATTATAAAGAGAAGCATTATCTGCTTGGAGACGATAATCCAACATGCTAGAAAGAGCAGGCTCATCATTTAAAAAGTCATCACGAACAATAACAATGGTCACACCAGCTGGACCTATGTTCTTCTGAGCACCAGCATAAATCATCGCAAAATCTGACACCTTGTAATCAACAGCCAAAATGTTCGATGACATATCCGCAACAACTGGCACGCCATTAGTATCAGGCAAGTCATAAATACTAGTTCCCTCGATAGTATTGTTACTTGTGATATGAACATAAGCTGCTTCTGGATCAATAAGGCTAGCATCAACATTTGGAATATGGTCAAAACCTGTTTCTTCAGAAGAAGCTAAGCAGATGGGTTCAAAAGCAATTGTCTTAGACAGCTTAACAGCTTCAGTATAGGCTTTTTTACCCCAAGACCCTGCTACAACATAATAAGCCTTTTTACCTCTAGCCATGTTTAATGGCAGCATAGAGAACTGGGTTGAAGCACCCCCTTGTAAAAACAGCACCCTATAATTATCTGGAATTTGCATCAACTCTCTTAACAGCTGTTCAGCTTCTTTGATAATGTCATCAAATTCTTTGGAGCGGTGGGACAATTCCATAACACTCATGCCCGAATTGGCATAATCTAAAAACTCAGCTTGTGCTTTTTTTAAGACTTCTTTTGGCAATACTGCAGGACCTGCAGAAAAGTTATAAATTGTCATAACCACGACCTCCATTTGAAAATTAATTCATTATATCACAAATTCCTACAATATTGTCAGAATTTTTGTATAATGGTGCCATTTTTTATGCATAATCCTCAAAGGAAAATACAGACAATCATGATATAATAGCATCATCTCATCTTGAAAGGATATTTATGATAACCAAAGAATATTGTGCTGAAAATTTAACCGACTTACATAGACTAAATAGCCCAGACATTACTCGGGTTGAACTATGTGATAACTTAGCTGTTGGTGGAACAACACCTTCATACGGTGTTATCAAAGAAGCCAATCGGTACCTCCATGAAAAAAATATTACCACAGCTATTATGATTCGTCCTCGTGGTGGCAACTTTATCTATAATGATCTCGAACTTCGTGCCATGGAAGAAGATATCTTACAGGCAGTTGAGTTGGAATCTGATGCTCTCGTTTTAGGCTTATTGACAGAGGACGACCAACTAGATAAGGAAGCCATCGAACAACTCTTGCCTGCCACTCAGGGGCTTCCTTTGGTTTTCCACATGGCTTTTGATCAAATTCCTCAAGAAGATCAGTTTCAAGCCATGGATGACTTAATCGACTATGGTTTTACACGCATCCTCACTCATGGCAATCCTGATGGCAAGTCAGACATCTTTAACAACCTCACACATTTAAAAGCCTTGATTGAACACGCCGCGGGTCGAATCGACATCCTAATCGGTGGCGGAGTTACTAAGGAAAATTTTGAAGAACTAGTCAAGCTAACAGGAACTAAGCAAGTTCATGGGACGCGTCTGCTATAATCAAAAAGAGAGACTGTGCAATTGCAAGAACGGTACAGTCTCTCTTCTTTATTTAGATTATATAATAAGGCAAATTTTCATTTACTCTAGCATGTGGGGAACGATATGATAGTTATCCTCTTGAAAGGCTCTTCCAAAGGCAAGAATTAGCGTCGTGATGCCTGGGAAAAATAGACTTAGAACAGCAAGTCCCTTTGACCCACCAAAAGCCCTAACATAACAAAATCGAGTGTATAGATAGTAAAAGCCTATCGCCCAGCCAATAAAGTAATACCATTTCTCAGACTCTCCAAATGTGATTTTATGTTTAACAAAACCACCATAGAAGGGAATCAGAGAATACCAACCTTTCTGACCTGCCTTTTGAAACAATCTCCAATTTCCAATCAAAGAAAGCAACTCAGAAATCATTAAAATAAGAAAAATAAAACCATAGATGGCTCCTACGACTAGAACTTCTTCCTTTCCCATAACCTCTCCACAATTCTTTTTGATGACTTCTCCCTTTTACAAGAGAATAATGCATTCTATACTAACGTCCAGCCTCCAGTATACCAGAGTACTTCTTTATTAGATAGCCACTCCAAGTCAATCAATAGGGGCAAACACTCTACGCTATACCTTAATCAAGCTCATGATAAGCATTGTAAACTTCCTGTCGATTGAGACCACGCTCTTTAGCAACGGCTTTAATCGCTTGATTAGGCTTGGTACCTGATGCTATTCGTGCTTTAACATCCTCTAAAGGAGACAGAGTTGCTTGTTCTTCAGATATTGTAGAGCCATCATCGCCTTCAACAATTAACAGGCACTCTCCCTTCAAAGGATGCTCACTCAAGTTAGCCAACAATTCAGTGATGGCACCTCGTTGATACTCTTCATAAAGCTTGGTCAACTCTCGCACGAGAACTACCTGCCGATCTCCGTAGATAGCGAGCATATTTTCCAAGGTTGACACCACACGATAAGGGGATTCGTAAAAAATTTGGGTCTCTTGATAGCCTCGTTTGTCAGTAAAAAAGGCTTTTTGTTGTCCAGCCTTACGAGGTAAAAAACCATAAAAAATATGGGGTTGGGGAGCCAACCCACTAGCGATCAAGGCGGTAATTCCAGCTGAAGCTCCTGGTAAGGCCACCACTGAAATACCTTCTGAAATGGCTGCCTTTACCAAATCATGCCCTGGATCTGAAATGGATGGCATACCTGCATCAGATACTTGCGCTAAGGACTCTCCTTCTTTCAATAGGGAAATCAAATCTGGGATTTTTTCAAAAGCATTGTGTTCATGAAAACTAATTTGCCGTGTCTCAATGTCAAAATGCTTAAGCAGTAAACCAGTGTTACGAGTGTCTTCTGCACAAATGGCGCCAACAGTCTTCAAGGTCTCGACAGCGCGGTATGTCATATCGGATAAATTACCTATCGGTGTTGGAACTAAAAATAAGGTCCCATAGGAAGTTTGTTCTTTAAAACTCTTTTGAATTTGCATGATTACTCCCTATAAAGCAGCTCTAAACAAAAGGCGCACTGTTCATCATTTTCACGTCTCTGACCGTAAAAATCGGTACAAATATGAAACCCTTCCTCATAAATAGTATCCAAGTGTTGTTTGGTTTGATGGTGATTTTTTTCAGAATGTTGCTCACTAACATGAGTCAAACGCTCTCGCAACTTGCTATTTTCCAAACGTAGTTGCGTATTTTCTTCTACCAAATCCTGCACTTGCTTTTTAATGGCTTCAATCTCGGCTAAGGTAACCATGAGATTTTGCGAAAACCCATCAAATGCATCAAATAAATCTTTTTTAGCCACCACAGCTACCTCCTCGTGAACCTCATTCATTATGCCTGTAAAATCATGTATTCTAAAGCATTTTGAAAACTGACGTTGGATTGCCACATCCTTCTAGCAAGAATCACCTTATCTAGATAGTCAAGTGCTTTTTGATTCTTCAAATCTTGTCCCAAAAGAGAAACTAGCAATTGAAATGCCAAAGCTTGAGAATCTTTATCTGTCAATTGACTTGCTAAACGGCTTATTTCTAAGTAGGCTTTTCCTTTGTCTGTTACTAATAAGTTTACCAATCGCTCTAGTAAATTTAAATATTGTAAAACCTTAGCATCCTCCGCTAAACGTCGAGCCTCACTAACAGATGAAGCGACATCTGAAAGCAGAGCTGCTTGCTGGCGGAGCAAGCCCATTTGTTCCAAATTAGCCATAATCACTTGCTTATTTTTCCGAAAATAGAACTGTTGACAGCGACTTTTAATGGTTGCTAAGAGCTGATTGTCATCTTCAACCAAAAGAATCAAGTAAACTTGACTTTGTGGCTCTTCCATCACTTTAAGAAGGCTATTAGCAGCATTGACATGCATCTTATCCGCTCCACGGATAAGCACAACCTGCTCCTTACCTTCATAACTAGAACTGGAAAAACGACTCAATAAAGAACGCACTTCATCTGTCTTAATCAGACCATTAGTGGGTTCCAAAATGGCCAAGTCGGCAAAATCATCGTCTAAAATGAGACGGCAAGAACGGCATTGTCCACACGGCTCCTGACCCTTAAAATCTTCACAAAACTGATACTGGGTCATCCAGATAGCCATCTCCCAAGACGCAAATCCACCTGTAAATAGATAAGCATGACTGCGTTTTCCGTTAGCAAGAATCTGGCGCATCTCTGTTAATAATTGCGGTTGCTGCTGCTCCAATACAGTCGTCAAAGGATTTTTAGACATGCTTTATTTCCTTATATTTCTTTATAATAGCAGCCAAGGTATCCTCTACAACCTTATCCACAGGCTGGCTGGCATCAACCAAGACGATGCGTTCAGCATTTTCCTCAAGTAGTGCCAAATAGCCTTCGCGAACCTTTTGGTGCATCTCTAATTTTTCCAAATCCAAGCGATTTACTTCTCGATCACCATTTTGAGAAATACGCTCTAAACCAAGTTCTGAAGTAACGTCCAGATATACCGTCAAATCTGGTTGACGCTGGTCTGTTGCATAAGCGTTCAACCAAGTAATATCTGTTATCTCTAATCCACGTCCATAGCCTTGATAAGCTACTGAACTATCAATAAAGCGGTCTACCAGTACAAAAGCATCGTTTTCAAGCTTTGGTAGTATTTTTTCCACAAGATGTTGGCGACGTGCCGCAATGTAAAGCAAGAGCTCTGTTTTCGCATCCATCGCCGTATGATTGACATCTAAGATAATATCGCGAATTTTTTCAGCGATGTCAACACCTCCAGGCTCTCGAGTTGCTACAATATCCTGATCAAATATTTGCTGTAATTTAGGGATAACTTGCTCTAAAACAGTCGTCTTTCCAGCCCCATCAGGGCCTTCAAAGGAAATCAAAAATCCATTAGTCATAGTACTTCTATTTTAGCAGAATTTATCAAAAAAAACGACAGGAATTATTGTCGTTTTCTTGTCTTTCAAAAACCAGCTTTAGCCTCTGTTTTGATAATGCTTATCACTGTGATACCTTGATTTTCCAATGCTTTTTGTAAGGCATGGGTATCTGTTTGTCCTTCAATCTGAATTTCAACCAATGTTTTTCCGGACTTATGATTAGCCACGACAGTGCGGTGAATATTAAGATTGGCATCACTAATCACACGCACTACCTTTTCCAGACTCCCAATGGTATCATTTAGAAGAATATTAAGACGAAGGCCTTCTGATCCATAACCAGATACTTCAAGGAAAGCTTTGAAAATATCACGATCCGTTATAATGCCGTAAAGTTGATCATTATCCACAACAGGTAGTACGCCAATCTTGTGTTTCATCATGATGTAGATAGCATCTTCAAGACTAGCATCTTGTGAAACAGTAATGACATCACGAATCATAATATCGCGAATTCTTGTTTTATTTAGCAAATAATTCATCTCATAAATTGAGAGACTAGTTGCTTTTGAAGGCGTTGCATCAGCCATAGTTCCTTCTGTTACCAAACCAACCAGGCGATCATTTTCAATAACAGGTAGTCGGCGCAAATCGTGAGCCTTCATTTTGTCTGAAGCGTGAGCAACAGTCGTATCTGGTGATACGTAAACGACTCTTGAAGTCATAAAATCTTTAACGGGCATAGGAATTCTCCTTCAACTTGTTCAATATATTAATACAACCAATAGAAAAACAGTCACTACCTATCATCTACTAACTTAGAAAGGCTACCTAGCTGCCATATCATTCACTAGTAACATTGTTATTTCTTGATTAAAACTATCCGCTGGATAGGAGCGGATGATGCTCAGGCAATCCGTAGTTACAACCTAAAAAGAATAACCAGAGGCAAGGATAACGGCTATCGCAATTATCCTTTCTTGATTAACATTGTCCACCAAAAAATACGGCGAATTGTGTCACAATCCTTATCCACAACCTTAAAAGGTCCACCGGCTGCAATGACAATTGCTAGCGCAATTTTTATTTCCCGATTAACATTGTCCACTGGTAAAACACGAAAGATTGTTGCACAATCCTTATCCACAACCTAAAATGGTCCACTGGCTGCAATGACAATTGCTAGCGCAATTTTTATTTCCCGATTAACATTGTCCACTGGTAAAATACGAAAGATTGTTGCACAATCCTTATCCACAACCTAAAAAGGTCCACCGGCTGCAATGACAATTGCTAGCGCAATTTTTATTTCCCGATTAACATTGTCCACTGGTAAAACACGAAAGATTGTTGCACAATCCTTATCCACAACCTAAAATGGTCCACTGGACCTTTTTAGCCACCCAGATATGCTTTTCTGACATCATCTGATTCAAGGAGTTCTTGTCCTGTTCCTGATAAGACGATTTTTCCAGTTTCTAAGACATAACCACGGTCTGCGATTGAGAGGGCTTTGGTCGCATTTTGTTCAATCAGGAGCACCGTTGTGCCCTGTTTTTGAATGTCTTTGACAATATCAAAAATTTCTTGAATAAATATTGGTGCTAATCCCATTGATGGCTCATCAAGAAGCAAGAGTTTGGGCTGACTCATAAGGGCGCGACCCATGGCTAGCATCTGTTGCTCACCACCTGATAATGTAGCTGCATCCTGATTTTTACGTTCTTCAAGACGTGGGAAACGCTCAAAAATACTTTTTAGATTTTTTTGATTTTGATCCTTATCCTTTTTCAAAAATGCACCCATTTCAAGATTTTCCATAACGGTTAATCCTGGGAAAACATGGCGCCCCTCTGGAACTTGTGATAAGCCATCAGACACAATCTTACGAGCAGGCACTCTCTGAATCTCATCTCCTAAGAAAAGAATTTTACCTTCCTTAGGACGAATTAATCCAGAAATGGTTCGAAGAATCGATGTTTTACCGGCACCATTAGCACCGATTAAAGAAACAACTTCTCCTTCATTAACCTCAAAAGAAACATTTTTTACCGCCTCAATTGCCCCATAGCTGACCGACAGGTTTTCTACGTGTAACATAGCCATTAGACATCACCTCCAAGGTAGGCTTCAATAACGCGTTGATCTTTTTTAATCTCATCTGGTGTACCGTGCGCAATTAGACGACCATACTCAAGAACATAGATACGCTCGGTCACTTCCATAACCAGACTCATATCATGCTCAATCAAAATAATGGTAATCCCAAATTGGTCCTTAACTTGGCGGATAAGTGCTGTCAATTCCGCTGTTTCCTGTGGGTTCATCCCTGCAGCAGGTTCATCTAAGAAAAGAATTTTAGGTTGAGTAGCTAGGGCACGCACGATTTCAAGACGGCGTTGCTGTCCATAAGGCAAATTCTTTGCTAAATGAGTTGCATAACCATCAAGTCCAAAAATTGCCAACAACTCCGTAGCTTTTTGACGCAATCTGTCTTCGCTAGCATAGAACTTTGGTAATCGCAATAAGGAAGACAGAAAATGCGACTTTTTGGTATTACTCATACCAAGCAATACATTATCTAAGACTGTCATATCTTTGAAAAGACGAATATTTTGGAAGGTACGAGACAAGCCAAGCGAAGCAATGGTATAAGGTTTTTTTCCATTTAACAAGGTACCATCAAGCATCACAGATCCTTCAGATGGTTCATAAACTCCAGTTAAAAGGTTGAAGAGAGTGGTCTTTCCAGCACCATTAGGACCAATAAGACCAACCAATTCACCTTCATTCAGCTCCATGGTAACGTCACCAACAGCTGTCAAACCACCGAAATGTTTGGTTAAATGTTTCACTTCAAGTAAAGCCATTAGTTATTACCCCCTTTATTTTTTTGAATGAATTTAGACAACATCAATTCTTTAGTCCCCAAAAGTCCTCCCGGACGGAACACCATTACTAAAATTAAGGCTAAAGAATAGATAATCATACGCAAATCAGCAACATTCTGCAAATACATGTTAAGAATTCCCAACACAATAGCAGCAACAACAGTTCCAGTCATTGACCCAAGACCACCTAAAACAGCAATGATCAAATAATCAATAGAGCGCATAATCGTAAAATCTTTAGGGGCAACAGTCCCAATATAACCAACGTAGAGAGAGCCTGCGATAGCCGCTGTCATCGCAGCGATGGCAAAGGTAATCACCTTTACTTTTGTTGTATTCACTCCCATTGACTCCGCAGCAATTTCGTCCTCACGCACAGAAATAACTTGACGACCTGTGGCACTTCGTAGATAGTTCATCAAAAGCACTGCAATAATCACAACGAAGATGAAAACAACTTGCCAGCTTGTATAAGGAAGAATCCCTGTCAAACCAGCTGCGCCGTTGGTCAAGTCACCACCATTGACAATAGCGATACGGATGATTTCCGCTACACCAAGTGTTGCAATCGCAAGGTAGTCACCTTTAAGACGCAGTGTCGGAAAACCCACTACTACCGCAATGATACCTGCGACAATTGCACCCACAAGCATTGACAGGTAAAAACCGACATACGTTGGATTAGCTTGAGTCATAATAGCTGTCGCATAAGCACCAATGGCCATGAATCCAGCTTGACCAAGTGAGAATTGTCCAGAAAAACCTAAAACCAAGTTGGTTCCCATAGCCATAATGATTGAGATACCAATTCCCATTAAAATCTGAACATGATAAAGCCCTAAAATACCTGTACTAACTAAGCTATTGAGGACAAGAAAAGCGACTATAATAAGGCCTAGCCAAGCTAGGATTGATTTGATATTTTTTGTCATTTGCTTATACCTTCTCCTTAATATTTTTACCAAGAATACCTGCCGGACGAACTAAGAGAATAATGATCAAGATGGCATAAACAACAGCATCTTTGTAGCTTGACAATCCCATTGCTGTCGACAGTGTTTCCAGCATCCCAATCATAAATCCACCGACGGCTGCACCAGGAATGATTCCAATCCCACCGAGAACAGCAGCAACAAAAGCCTTGATACCAGGTGCCATCCCCATGAGAGGATTCATTGTATTATAGTAAAGACCAATCAGCACTCCTGCCGCCCCAGCCATGGCAGAGCCAAGAGCAAAGGTAAAACTAATCGTTGCGTTAACGTTGATCCCCATCAATTGTGCGGCATCGCTATCAACAGAAACGGCACGCATGGCTTTACCCATCTTTGTTTTCTTAACGATGAAGTTAAGCGCAAGCATCAATAAAATAGATACTGCTAAGATAATCAATTGAATATTAGTCACACTAATGGCACCTAAATCATATTTAATCGTTGTGATTGCCTGTGGAAAGGCGCGCGCTTCAGCACCGACCAAATAGACCATGCCATATTCTAAAAGAAATGAAACGCCAATTGCTGTAATCAAAGCTGCAATACGCGTTGAATTCCTAAGTGGTCGATAAGCCAAAAACTCAATGATGACCCCAATAGCAGCTGTGATCAGCATTGTTACTATTAAAGCAACAAAGACGTTCATATGGAAAGTTGAAATCAGATAATAACCAACAAACGCTCCCATCATATAGACATCACCGTGTGCAAAGTTAATCAACTTGATGATACCATAAACCATGGTATAACCTAGCGCCAATAGTGCGTAAACACTTCCCAAAATCAGACCATTGACAAGTTGTTGTAACATAAGAGTTTACCAAACTTTCTATCAAAATGATAACATCTGAGAAGGGTTCCTCCCCAGATGTTATCTTGTGTTTTAATTCTGAAGCAAGTCGGGTAGTAATGGTCATCAGAAACCTTACCTACCTCGATTTTAGATATTATTTGTCAGCTTCAACAACGGTAGCTGAACTTTCCTTGCCGTCTGTAAGGCCAACAACTGATACGGATTTCACTGGATTGTGCTTCTTATCAATCGTCATTGTACCAGTAGCGCCTTCAAAGTCTTTTGTTTTAGCAAGGTTTTTAGCAATTTCAGCAGAATTTTCAGCACCTTTTGCTGCATCTGCTACCATGTAAACAGAGTCATAGCCAAGAGCCGCAAACATTGATGGTTCTTCACCATATTTTTCCTTGTAAGCTTTAGCAAATGCTGCTGCTTTTTTAGAGGTTTTAGCTGAGTATCCTGAAACGTAATAAACGTTTGAAGCATTCTTAGCCCCTGCCAACTCGACCAGTTTATCATCCGCAAAGCCATCAGGACCAACGATAGGAGCATCAATTCCCATTTCACGGGCTTGCTTGATGATTGTACCAACTTCTTGGTAGTAACCTGGCATTACGATGGCATCGAAATCGTCATCTTTGAATTTTGTCAGAGCTGATTGAAAATCAGTGTCTTTGGCTTGGAAGGTTGACTCACTAACAATGTCACCTTTATAGTGCTTTTTAAACTCTTTGGCTATCCCTTTTGAATAGTCACTCGAATTATCATAGTAAAGGACTACTTTTTTTGCTTTTAAATCCTTGCTAAGAAATTTGGAAAGGACCTCACCTTGATAACTGTCGATAAAGGTTGTTCGAAACATGTATTGTCGTGTCTTTCCATCTTTTCCAACGGTTAAATCATCCTGTGTTGCCGCTGGTGCTACCAGTGGTACAGCTGCTTTTTCAGCATTTGGACTAGCTGAGGCAACGGCTGACGATACCATTGGACCTACGACAGCATTAACGCCACTTTCCGTTGTCAAGTTAGTGGTAACCGTAGCTGATTCTGAGTTGTCAGATTTATTGTCCTTAACAAACGCTTTGATTTTCTTACCGTCAACACCACCATCTTTATTGATCTCAGCAATCGCCAATTGAGCACCATTTTTACCAGCGTTACCATAAGCAGAAACATCACCCGTTGACTCAAAGTTTAATCCCACTTTCAGCGTATCACCAACTTTAGTTCCTTCTGTGTTTGAACTTGAACTATTAGGAGCAGCACTACAAGCTGCAAGAAAGGCTGTACTCATCAATGTAACAGCGACAAAAGTTAATTTTTTCTTCATAAAGCAATCTCCTTAAAGTATGTTACACAATAATACTGAATTATCAGAATATTGTCAATACTTTATTTCTGAATTTTTCAAATTTTTTAAAAAATGACCTTAAGAAGCTTCTAAGCCTATCAAATTGAAGAAAAAAATCTCTTAGAAATACTGTGACATCAATACTTCTAAGAGATTTATTATTTAAAGACGTAAAAGTCATTTTCTTGATAGTTCATGTTCGGAAGGGGTTGTCTACTTTCTTAAAGACTGTTAAGCCTCTTTCTCCAGAACTTTGAGAAACAACTGTAACACTTGACAGTTTTGCTACGCTTTTACCCTTTTCATTAACAATCAACAAAAAAATAGACAGTCCTCAAGAACCGTCTATGTGTTATCAATCATCATGGTTGTCCAGATTACCTACAAAATTCGTATCGATATCATCGAGAGCCGACGGTTTAACCTTTTTAACATATTTCATTGTTTTTAAAGTTGACACAATGTCTTCTTCCTGATCTTTATCAATATATATCATGACATATTTAAATCGTTTGGAATGGTAAAAAATATCACCCAATTTACTTAACTTTCTAGCATCGCGATTATAGTAAAGGTAAACCGCAAGGCTCATTCTTTCTTTGATTTCCATAGTTTCCTTTTTCTTATTCAGTCTTATTTTTACTATTATAGCAAATTTTCCCAAATAAAAAACCTGCCAAGGCAGGTTAAATCGCATTCTTTATTATTTTAATTCATTGTTATCCATGATAGCGTCGATGAAGCCATATGCAAGTGTTTCTTCAGCATCCATCCAGCGATCACGTTCAGCATCGATATGGATTTTTTCCATACTTTGCCCTGAATTATCAGAAAGAATTTTTTCTAATTTGTGACGTGTTTTCAAAAGATGCTCAGCAGCAATAGCCATATCTGTTTGTTGCGTACCGCCACCAGTACCTCCCATCGGTTGGTGCATCATGTATTCTGCGTTTGGCAACATGAAACGTTTACCTTTGGCACCTGATGATGCGATAATGGTCCCCATTGAAGCTGCCATTCCCATAACAATGGTTTGCACATCAGCTTTAATGAAGTTCATAGTATCAACGATGGCTAAACCAGCAGAGACAGATCCACCGGGTGTATTGACATAAAGGTAAATATCTTTAGTAGGGTCTTGGGCATCCAAGAAAAGCAACTGCGCGATCACTGAGTTTGCCATGTTATCTTCAACTGGACCCGTTAACATAATAATACGGTCTTTTAACAGACGTGAGTAAATATCATAAGAGCGCTCACCGCGTGACGTTTGTTCAATAACTACAGGAATCATATTTTTCTCCATTTCATTGTTTGTTAGCAATTTCAATTGCCAATTTAATGACTGATTTTATTATATGACTTTGGTCAAAAAAGGTCAAATAAAAAACTCATTTTTTTAGCATTCTAAGCTAGAGAGTGCTAATTCAACATCTAAAAGGAAAGAGCAATCTCTTGCTCTTTCTAGGCTAAAGCCGACACTATTGCTATTTTGTACCAAAGAGACGGTCACCCGCATCACCAAGACCAGGAACAATGTAACCATGCTCATTTAGTTTTTCATCAAGAGATGCCGCATAGATATCAACATCTGGATGAGCGGCTTGTAATTTCTCCACACCTTCTGGAGCAGCCACCAAACACACAAAGCGAATATTTGTCGCACCGCGTTTTTTGAGCGAATCGACTGCCAATATAGCTGATCCACCAGTCGCAAGCATTGGGTCAACCACAAAAATTTGGCGTTGATCAATGTCTTCTGGTAATTTAACCAAGTATTCCACTGGCTCAAGCGTTTCCTCGTCACGATACATACCGATATGACCAACTTTAGCAGCTGGAACGAGGCTCAAAAGGCCATCTACCATACCAATACCAGCACGAAGGATTGGAACAATAGCTAATTTCTTACCAGCCAATTGTTTTTGAATCGTTGTTGTCACTGGCGTTTCAATTTCAACGTCTTCAAGAGGCAAGTCACGAGACACTTCGTACCCCATCAACATAGCAATTTCATCAACTAATTCTCTAAAATCTTTTGTTGGAGTCGTTGAACGACGTAAGATCGATAGTTTGTGTTGAATGAGCGGATGTGAAATGACTTGGAATTTTCCCATGATTTAAAACCACTTTCTATTGTTTTTATTTATTATATCAAAAAATCCTCCGCGAGGGGAGGATTTAAGTAGGTCAATCCAACAAAATTCAACTATCCTTTTGGGAAAGCTTTGACCAAGCGCTTCAGCGCTTCTTCTATCACGTGGGTGGGCGTTGCTGTATTTAGACGGAAATGATACTCTCCCTCTTTTCCAAAAGTTAAACCATCGTTTAGGATTAATTTGACATCTTCTTGAAGAATGTTTCCAAGCTCATTATGGCTAATGCCATAGTTAGAAAAATCTAACCAAACCAGATAAGTGCCTTCTGGTTTCATGACCTTGATATCTGTTTGTGTGGTCAAGGTTTCAGTCAGTAGATTGATATTCCTCTCCAGAACTATTTTTAATTCATCCAACCAGTCCTTACCATACCTTAGTGCTGTTTCTGTGGCTAAGAAACCTAGCGTGGAGACTTCATGCTGATTATTGACCAACTGTGCATCCTTAAAAGCTTTTCTTAGTTTAGGATTTGGGATGAGTGCAAAGCTATTTTTGGTTCCTGCAATATTGAAGGTCTTAGTTGCACTCGTCAATACCAGAGCAAAATTCTGATAATCAGCATTAACAGACAAGAGACTATGATGCTTATGTCCAAAAAGTACCAAATCTTGGTGAATTTCATCTGAAATCAGATAAACACCATATTTTCGGCAAAGTTCTGCTACCCTAACAATTTCCTCTTTGGTCCAAACTCGTCCACCAGGATTATGAGGACTGCAAAAAAGATAGAGTTTAACATCATGATCAACCAAGTCTTTTTCCAATTGTTCAAAGTCTATCTCGAAGTGCCCATTCTTGTCTATCAAGGAATTGCTTACTAAAAGGCGTTTGGCTAACGTGACACTTCGTGCGAAAGGAGGATAAACCGGTGTGTTAATGAGAACAGCATCTCCTTTTTGTGTAAAAGCATTAATAGCCACTGAAATAGCTGGTACCACTCCTTCAATCAAGACAATGTCTTCTTTATTAAGGATAACTTGATGCTGTGTTTTTTCCCATTCTTGAACGGCCCGGTAGAGACTATCTTTGGGAGCATCATAGCCAAAAACGGAAGTTTTAGCAAATTCTTCAAGTGCTTCTGTCATAGCCGGAAAAATCTGAAAGTCCATGTCCGCAATCCAAAGAGGAATAATCTCTGGATCATGTTTAACTTTTTGCCACTTGATGGCATTGGTTTTCAGACGCTCTGGAATATCGGTAAAATTATACTTGGTCATATTAACGCCTCACTTACTCAAAGCTTGCTCTAAATCAGCTTTCAAATCTTCCACATCTTCAATTCCTACCGATAGTCGCAACAAATTATCGGACAAACCATAAGAAAAGCGTACCTCAGCAGGAATATCAGCATGCGTTTGTGTAGCCGGGTAGGTAATCAGACTTTCTACACCACCCAGACTTTCTGCAAAACTAATCACTTTGAGACTATTTAAGAGTGCAGGAATTTTTCCTTGATCTTTAACTTTAAAAGAAATCATCCCGCCTTTTCCTGTGTAAAGAACTTCTTTAACAGCCACATGATTTGCTAGAAAAACCGCCAAGTCTTGAGCATTTTTTGTCACAGCTTCCATACGGATTTTAAGGGTTTTGAGTCCACGCATGAGAAGATAAGAATCCAGTGGAGATAAATTAGGCCCAGTGGTATTGTAATGATACATGAGTGTTTCAAAAAGTTCTGTACTATCTGTAATAACAACACCTGCTAAGACATCGTTGTGACCTGATAAGTATTTTGTTGCTGAATGAATGACAATATCAGCACCAAGCGGAATCGGGTTTTGGTAAACAGGGCTAAAAAAAGTATTGTCAACCAAGACTTTTGCCCCATTATCATGAGCGACCTTGGCCACTTTTTCAATGTCAAATTCGACCATTAAGGGATTGGTTGGGGTTTCAATATAAACCACATCAGTCGATTCATCGATGGCAGCGATCATCTCCTCTTCGGTATTAGCATAAGTAATACTAAAACGGCCTTCTGACTCCTGACTGTTAAACCAACGAAAAGAACCGCCATACAAATCACGCGCTGCAACGACCTTACTTCCATGAGAAAAGACTGAAAAAGCAAGCACAATAGCACTCATACCTGAACTGGTTGCAATAGCATACTGTGCTTGTTCGATTTTTGCCAGCGTTTCTTCCAATGCACTTCTGGTAGGATTCTTAGTTCGTGTGTAATCAAAACCAGTAGACTTGCCAAATTCTGGGTGTTGATAAGTGGTTGATAGATGGATTGGAGCCACCAGTGAGCCGGTTGCATCATCTGATTTGATGCCTGCTTGCGCTAAAATAGTAGCCAATTGATAAGCTTTTGTCATAACTCTCCCTTTCTGGTTTTAGAAAGCCTCATAATAGTCACCTTTAATCAAGTACATTTATTCTAACATTTCTCAGAAAAGATAACAGATGAAGGATTATACCGATTTATGATAAAAGGATATAGTTTACCATTATAGCGATAAACCAACACGAGCCTAGTGACTCTAATAGTTTTTAGGCAACCGAGGATAGTTACTAGTTAAAAGCTTTCTTCCGAGTAATGTAAAAAGGCTAGACATTTGTCTAACCCAATATCATCGATTTATGAAATCTTAAATTTCTCACGAAGACGACCAGCACGCCCACCAATCAACTTATCCAGCATGCGCGTTTTAAGCGACATGTAGCCATAACTTAACACACCAACAGCACCAACTATAACAACATAAAGCACACTGTGAACACGACTAGCAGGATCAAGCACAAAACTTAAACCAAATGTCACAATTGCCGTCAAAACGGCCATCACAAGTGTCATCAGATTAATCATCTGCAAACGCCTTGTCAAACTAGAAGCATCAATCGGCGTCAACTGTTGCAGGCGAAGATAGCTTAAGACTATCGGAACCGCTAAAGCAATAGAAGTTGATAGAAGTGGACCATAGCCATGGAACAGGTAAATCATGGGAAGCTGTAAGGCAATCTTAGTTATTAATCCATAAATGAAATACCGCATGGCTTTTCGATTTTCAAACATGGCTTGAAGCATGGGAGACAACATGATGTAAAGGGCTAAAAATACTGTCTGCACCATTGCTGCTACAAACAGACCAAGTGCCATGTCACTAGGTGCGCCATAAAAAACAGTATATACTGGCTTGGCTAACACAAGAATGCCGACAATCGCTGGCATAATAAACATAAAGAGCAGTTGTAAGTTATTAGTAATCAAACTAGCGGCTGCCTTCATATCTTTTTTAACGTAGTTTTCCGTCAATAAAGCAATCCCAACACCACCAATGGAAGCTGCAACAGATACCAGGAGCATAACAACCTTATTAGGATTTGACGCAAAATAAGCAAATTGAACCAGCAAATCCGAACGGCTATAATCTGTTATCATTTTCATAAAAGGAACATAAGAAAACTGATCAATCAAACTAAAGACTTGAACGGCTGAGCCGGTCACGATAAAAGGGATTGCTTCTTTCAAGGTCTCAACAAACAAAACCTTGGCATCAACAGAGACATCTTTTGTTTTTTCAAAAAAAATTGGCTTCAACAAGTTTGATTTAGCCAAATAAAAGATCAAAACAACCATGCTGGCTAACATTCCAAGGAAGGCCGCAAAGGTTGACTGAGTAACAGCCTTAACATAATCACCAGAACCAAGCTGCATGATAAAATAAGCTGTTAAAAGCATCCAAATAACACGGATAAATTGTTCAGCTATTTGACTCTTAGCAGACGGAGCCAAATCATTGTGTCCCTGAAAAACGCCTCTAATGACACTCATCATTGGGAAAATAAAAACAGACCAAGATAGGCTTTGAATAACCGGGACTAGTTCGTTACCCGCTCCTGACAGTTTGGCAATAACCGGAGACAAAAAAAACATAATCCCAGCACTAATAAAACCAATAATCAGCATGAACTTTAAGAATTGACGAATCAATTGCATGGCCTCAGACTGCCTGTCCATGGCATTATATTTGGCAATCTGTTTTGCTACTGCCACATTCAAACCTGATGTAGAAATCAAGAGAAAAAGTGAGTAGATGTTATAACCTTGCGTAAAAAGTGCATTGGCTTCATTAGCATGCTTACCCATCCACAGATACCAAGGAATGATATAGATCACTCCCAATAAACGACTGATGAAACTTCCAGCTGCCGACCAGGCAGTCCCGCGCATCATCTGCTCCTGTTGGGAGATTTTTGATTTGCTTTCAGACATTTTCCAATCCTTCTAAATCTTCTTCAATTCATTATAAACTTTTACATAAGACTTGTAAAACTCTAACCATAGGTCTAAAATAAGAAGTATGATAACAATAGAAACCGTATTAGATATATTAAAGAATGATCAAAATTATCGCCAAATCAACCACCCTAATGGTTACTTCTTTAACTGGCAGGGAGTCTGTTTTGATAACTTAAGCTATGATAGCCGAGAGGTCAATGCTCAGACACTCTTTTTTGCCAAAGGGGCATCCTTCAAAACTGAATTTTTAGAACAAGCCGTTTCTAAGGGTCTCAGCTGGTATATCTCTGAAATTGATTACGAAGTAGGAATCCCTGCAATCTTAGTTAATGACATTAAGCAAGCAATGAGTTTAATTGCTATGACTTTCTACAACAACCCCCAAGAGAAACTCCAATTACTGGCATTTACAGGGACTAAAGGTAAAACCACGGCTGCCTATTTTGCCTACCACATCTTGAAACAACATGATAAGCCAGCCATGCTATCAACCATGAACACAACCTTAGATGGCAAAACCTTCTTTAAGTCAACTTTGACTACTCCTGAAAGTTTAGACCTCTTTAAAATGATGGCTGAAGCGGTCTCAAATGGTATGACACACCTAATCATGGAAGTCTCCAGTCAGGCTTATCTGGTAAAACGCGTCTATGGATTGACTTTTGATGTTGGCGTCTTTCTCAATATTAGTCCTGACCATATCGGGCCGATTGAACACCCAACTTTTGAGGATTATTTCTATCACAAGCGCCAGCTAATGCTTAATAGCCAGGCAGTCGTTGTCAATAGTAGCATGAATCACTTCCAAGTAGTTAAAGAACAAGTTGAAACTCGTCCTCATGATTTCTATGGTCAAGATTCTGACAACGCTATTGAAAACAGCTCTGCTTTTTCGTTTGATGCTAAAGGAAAACTAGCTGGACATTACGATATCCAATTAATTGGTGACTTTAATCAAGAGAATGCTATTGCCGCAGGATTAGCTTGTCGACGTCTAGGCGCAAGTCTTGAGGATATCCAAAAAGGGATTGCTGAAACCAGTGTTCCCGGTCGTATGGAAGTTTTAACACAAGCAAACGGTGCTAAAGTATTTGTCGATTACGCCCATAACGGCGATAGTCTAACCAAGTTGCTTGATGTTGTCAGCCAGCATCAAAAAGGACAGATTACTTTGATATTAGGCGCTCCAGGCAATAAAGGGGAAAGCCGGCGTGCTGACTTCGGTCATGTCATCAATCAGTACCCTAAGTTAAGGGTTATCTTAACGGCTGATGACCCCAACTTCGAAAATCCACAAACCATCTCTGAAGAAATCGCCAACCATATTGATCGACCTGTTAAGATCATAATCGACCGTGAGAAGGCTATCCAAACCGCTTTGAAACACACTACCAATGAAGACGATGCCGTCATCATTGCTGGTAAGGGAGCAGATGCTTATCAAATCGTCGAAGGAAAACATGCTGAATACGCTGGTGATTTAGAAGTCGCAAAATTATTTTTATAATCATTCTTGATACTTTTTTGAATGATTATTATTAAGAAAATTTTCTGTAAAAAGAGGCAAAAAGGGCTTTTGAAAGCCCTTTTACTATGCTATAATCAAACACGGATTATCCAGGATCAGACTGAATAAATCGTTAAAGTATTGGATTTTTTAATCTTTAAAACACGTCGTACACGTCATCAATAAGCTGTTACTTTAAGAAATGGAGGACCTACCTTGTCAGAGATTCAAGCCTGCGACATTGATGTGGCCTATGATCACACTACCATTATTGAAAATCTTTCGGTCAGTCTTCCTAGAAGAGCCATAACCACCATCATCGGTGCTAACGGTTGCGGGAAATCTACCCTACTCAAAGCCTTAACACGTATCCATAGCATTAAAAAAGGTCATATTTACCTTGATGGTCAGTCTATCGCCAAGATGCCTACTAAGGAGGTAGCTAAAAAAATCGCTCTTCTTCCTCAGGCTTTAGAAGCAACTGAAGGGATTACCGTTTATGAATTAGTGTCTTATGGCCGCTTTCCTCATCAGAGATATCTGGGAACTATGACTGCCCATGACCGTAGCCACATCCACTGGGCAATGGAGATGACAAAAGTGACGGAACTCGCCAATCTTGAAGTGGATAGTCTCAGCGGAGGTCAGCGTCAACGTGTCTGGATTGCTATGGCCTTGGCTCAAGACACTGATACTATTTTTCTAGATGAACCAACGACTTATCTAGACCTCAACCACCAACTTGAAGTTCTTGAATTGTTGGAGCGTTTAAATAAAGATTCTGATAAAACTATTGTCATGGTGCTCCATGACCTCAATTTATCAGCCCGTTTTTCAGATCACATCATCGCTATGAAAAAGGGAACCATTCGCTATCAAGGATCTGTCGAAGAGGTCATTACACCTGAACGTATTAAAGATATTTTTCAAATAAAGGCTCATATTATCGACGATCCTGTTTCCAAACGTCCCATTTTACTCTCTTATCAATTATTATCACCTTCGGAGGATTTATGAAAGGTCGCAAACTCTTAACGTTCATTTGTCTTATGACTGCTTGTTTTCTTCTGGTCGCTTGCAGCTCTTCCAAAAAAGAAACTTCAAAATCAGAAGAAGTTAATATTTCTAGTATGCCCAAGATAAAAGGATTTACCTACTATGGTGATGTTCCTGAAAACCCTAAAAAAGTCGTCAACTTTGCCTATTCATACACGGGGTATCTTTTAAAACTTGGTGTTGATGTTTCTTCTTATTCACTTGATTTAGAAAAAAATAGCACTGCTTTTGGCGATAAGCTAAAAGGATTGCCGCAACTAACGTCAGCTGATACTGAAGCTATTGCTGCCCAAGAACCTGATTTGATCATTGTTTTTTCACTTGATGAAAACATCGACAAACTCAAAAAAATCGCGCCTGTACTGGCTATTGAATTTGGCGCTAGCGATTATCTTCAAGTCATGGACCAATTAGGTCAGATTTTTGGTAAAGAAAAAGAAGCCAAAGCATGGCGTCAAGATTGGGACAAAAAAGTGTCTCAAACGAAAAAGAAACTAGCTAAGCAACTCAAGCCAGATACTACTTTTACTGTTATGGATTTCTACGATAAAAGTATCTATCTCTATGGTCCAGAATTTGGACGTGGTAGTGAGTTAATATATCGCGCTCTAGGCTACAAAGCACCTCAAAAAGTTAAGGAAGATGTTTTCAAAAAAGGTTGGTTTGGGGTCTCTCAAGAAGTTCTTGGTGACTACATCGGTGACTATGCTGTCGTCAATATCAATAAAGATAATCAAAAGGCTGCCTCATCACTTAAGGAAAGCGATGTTTGGAAAAACATTCCTGCGGTTAAAGAAGGACACGTTTTAACGGTTGACTATAACCTCTTCTACTTCGCTGATCCGATGTCGCTTGAGCTACAACTAGATGCTTTTACTACTGCTGTCAAAAAAGCTAACTAATCATTAGAAAGGCTATTATGTCGCCCATAATGACTCATCAAAATAGGCCAAAATTACTTTGGCTTGTTTTTTTCATCCTTACTATCTTCCTCCTAGTAGGGATCTACACTGGTTTACGATTTGGAGCTGTTCATTTTTCTCATAAAGCGGTATTAACTGCCTTGCAACACCCTCTCACCAATTCAAAAATCCAAGATATTGTGATTGATATTCGTCTGCCACGTATCATAGCTGCCATCTTTGTTGGGGCAGCCATGGCTCAAGCTGGTGCCCTTATGCAAGGGATTACACGAAATGCTATTGCTGATCCAGGGCTTCTTGGTATCAATGCTGGAGCAGGTTTGGCTCTCATTATAGCTTATGCCTTTATTGGTAATCTTCACTACCTCCAGATCTTATTGATTTGTCTTCTCGGTTCTAGTCTTGCGGCTCTGATGGTATTCATCTTGTCCTATCAGAAAGGAAGAGGCTACCATCAAGTGCGATTAATCTTAGCTGGAGCCATGATTTCCACACTATTTTCTGCACTCGGTCAAGCCATAACGATCTATTTCAATCTTGAAACCACAGTTATTGGTTGGCAGGCAGGGGGACTGGCCCAAATCAACTGGTCTATGATTACCATGATTATCCCTATTATTATTCTAGGGCTTTGCTTAGCGCAATTATTTTCTCACCAACTAACTATTCTTAGTTTAAATGAGACAGTGGCTAAAGCCCTCGGTCAAGAAACGTTTCTAATGACTTTATTATTATTAATAATTGTTTTGGTTATCTCATCAGGTGCTGTTGCTATGGTAGGTTCCATTTCCTTTATCGGTTTGATCATCCCTCACTTTATTAAACTCTTTGTTCCAAAGGATTATCGTCTTATTCTTCCCTTATCAGCTTACGCTGGGGCAGTATTTCTGCTTTGGGTTGACATTGTTTCGCGCATGATTCATCCCCCCACAGAAACACCGATTAGTGCCATTATTGCCATTGTCGGCCTACCTTGTTTCTTGTGGCTTATTAGAAGGGGAAAATACCTATGATGGCACATAAAAAACGCACCAAACCAACCTTTCTTATCCTAATTTTCCTACTCCTTACCTGTTTTTTCCTTGCATTATCAATCGGTTATGCTAATGCTTCCATCATGGATCTTGTCGACGTCTTAACCGGTCAATCTTCCAGGGGCATGACGTTGATTATTACCCAAATTCGTTTACCTCGTATTATGGCCTGTCTTTTGGGCGGAGGCTCTCTTGCCTTGTCAGGCTTGCTCCTGCAAAATCTTACTAAGAATCCTTTGGCTGATTCTGGTATTTTAGGCATTAATTCTGGGGCAGGATTGATGGTCGCACTTGCTGTCGGCTACTCTGATTTATCAGATAGTAACACCACGGCACTGACCCCTTTTCTAGCCATGTTTGGTGGGGCAGCAACGATTGTCCTTGTTTACTGGATTTCTCGAAAAAAGAATCACGGTGTCAACCCAACACGCTTAATCATTGCTGGTATTGGAATGTCCAGTATATTATCAGGACTAATGGTTACCGTTGTTTCTGGAATCGATGATTTTAAAGTCGATTTTATTGTCAGCTGGTTGAGCGGCAGTATTTCTGGAGGATCATGGCCAAGAATACTAGGCTTTGCACCAGCTTTGCTTCTCCTTTGGATCATCACTTATACTAGAAGTCAGTCTCTTAACATCATGAACCTCAACGAACAAACCGCTCTAGCTCTAGGATTAGAGCTTCATAAGGAACGAGTGGTTGTGCTCGTTCTATCAACCGCTCTAGCCTCTCTCAGTGTTGTCTTAATTGGCAATATTACCTTTATCGGACTTGTTGCTGGGCATATCACACGTCAATTACTAGGCGGTGACCATCATTTGACGATCCCAAGTAGTATTATCCTTGGCATGATTTTACTTTTGGTTGCTGATACTATCGGACGCGTATTACTTGTTGGAACAGGGGTTCCAACTGGAATCATTGTCACCTTGATTGGCGCCCCTTATTTCCTTTATTTAATGACAAGAGTCAAACTATAACAAAAAGCTTCCTAATTTTCTGTAGTGGGTGACTTAACTATGAAGGTTATGGGGCTTTTTCAGTGTAAAAAGGACAATCACAGCCGACCTCAACCAAGCCACACTCGATCGCCTCCATGACTCATCTTATCAAGATAATGTCCTACCTCATTTCGCATTGCAAACATTACGATTAGACGTCTAATCTAAAATCAGTAAACTTACCCATGCAGGATTATGCTGACACTTTGCCAAAAATTCTCCAAATAAGGTGTTGGTTTGGTGCACTCTTTTAAAACCACCAAATCATCAAAATAAGACAGTAACCAGCAAGCGACTGGTGTATTTGAAGGTCATTTTTATAGTAAGCTTGGATATACTTGACAAATGGCAGAAAGTTCCATATAACTTATTTTTTTGTCGTGAACATACCAAAAAACAATATGACTCCCTCGCACGCTTAGCTATCAGTCACCCACTATAGTTGATAAATAGCTGATAAAATAGACACCTGACACCTCCCTGACAAGTGATCATTTAGGAAATCTTATAGGAACCTGAATAATCATTTGACTTTTGGAAATGCCGTTATTTCAATGCTTTCGGCTATAAAGAAAAAAAGATTGAAGAAAAGTCCAAAATGGACCTTTTCTTCAATCTGAAGGGTAACAATTCAAAATGATTTCTACCTGTTATTGCCTTTAATCATTGAAACTTTCTGTCAATTGTGGGACTACTTGTTTCTTACGTGAAACAGCACCTTCAAGGAAGGCATGATTATTGTCAAGCTTGAAGTTAAAGGCTGCTTCAACCTTTTCCATATTTGAACCTAGTGCCAGAATTTCTGAGTTTGAGTTAAGAATATCAGTAATCATCAAGACGAAGTCGGAGTAACCTTCTGATACAATCGCATCAGCAATAGCTGCTTCAATCTCTTCTTGGCGTTCCAGGACATCGTTAATATCAACGGTGTTTACTTGTGCTACACGGACACTATTTCCATTAAGTTCAAATGTTTTAGCATCGATATCAATCAATTCTACTGCTGACTTACTAGAAAGGTTGGTACCTGCTTTGAGCAATTCAAGGCCGTATTCCTCCAAGTTGATACCAGCTACTTCTGCCAATTCTTTAGCAACCTGCGGATCTGATTCGTGAGTTGTTGGTGATTTCAAAAGAAGTGTATCAGAAATCAATCCTGAAAGCAAAAGACCAGCTACTTCTTTTGGAAGTTCTACCTTGTTTTCTTTGGCAGCACGATACACGATTGAAGATGCTGATCCAACCGGCTCTACGCGCATATAAAGAGGGTTAGCAGTCTCAAAATTAGCCACGCGGTGATGATCAATAACAGCTGCAACTTCCACATCATGAATATCTGAGATTGATTGTTGAAATTCGTTGTGATCAGTCAAGATAACTTGGCTAACACCCTCTGCTTTAGCAGATTCAACCACACGCGGAGCGTCTACACCAAAGTAGTTAAGCGCAAAGGCTGTCTCCTCGTTTGGTGTACCAAGTGCTACTGCTTCAGCATCGCGACCAAAAACTGTACGCTCCAAGTAAGCCCAACCATATGATGATGCAATGGCATCTGTGTCAGGATTTTGGTGACCAAAAACTAAAAATTTAGACATGTTTATACCTCTTTATTATTTTAACTTCTGTTACATTATACCATAAGTCTAACTAACTACCAAAGTACTTGCTAACAAATAAGAACCACTCTGACATAACTTTTTTTAAAAAAAGCTAGGATTATTATCCCAGCTGACTTCATTTAAGCACCTTGCATGCGTTTCATGTATTCTGTATAACTTTCAGTGTGCATGATATCCTTGGCATTTTGAACGCGAGCTGGTGTTGGCGGTTTAACACCCTCAAGCTTATAAGGAATGCCTAATTCTCGCCACTTGAATTCACCCATTGTATGGTAGGGTAGAATTTCGAACTTGTCCACGTTGCTTAGGGTTTTGACGAATTGCCCCAACTCTTCCAATTCTTCATCCACATCTGTCAATCCGGGCACCAAAACGTGACGAATCCAAACTGGTTTTCCCTTGTCAGATAGATAGCGGGCACAAGCCAGGATATTACGATTAGATTGACCAGTGACCAGTTTATGCTTCTCAGGACGAATCGCTTTAATATCTAGAAGAACTAAATCAGTCACTTCTAACAGTTTGTCAAAGATCTCGTGATAAGCTGGTTTATCACGAAATGGTAAGGCACAAGTATCCAGAGTACAATGAATCCCATATTTTTTGGCTTCATGGAACAGGGCTGTAACAAATTCAATCTGTAGGAGAGCTTCTCCCCCTGAAACCGTAATGCCACCATTTTTACCCCAAAAATGGCGGTATTTCATGGCTTCATTTAAGACATCTTGGACTGTTCTTTCTTGCGAGTTATTTGTCTCCATTTGCCAAGTATCAGGATTATGACAATACTGACAACGCATTTTGCAGCCCTGCATGAAGACAATAAAACGAATACCCGGACCATCAACAGAGCCAAAGCTTTCCGTTGAATGAACCATTCCCGTTACTTGTGAATAATCAGTTTCAGTCATTGCATCCTCCCATACGTGAAAATTTTATGTAACCGTTTTTATATTTTCTATTATACACTTTTCACCATTAAAATAAAAGAGCCACAAGAAAATGACATGGCTAATTCAATAAGTTCTTTTATAGTACAGTCAACAAGCCTTGCCATTAATTTCCTAGAACATAAGGTAAAGTCCTTAGAACTAAGTTTCTGAGGCTTTTTACTAATTTTTGAATTTTAATAAACCACAAGAACTTTTGAGGACACTAGAAAAGCCAGACTATAATCGCAAGCAATTTGCATATTATACCCTTGACCAGTTGGTTTCTGAGGATTACTTTCTCCGTCAAGTGGAACAAGTCATGATTTTGAGGTTATTTATCATTTAGTTGACGACACCTATTCTTCTTATAATGGTCGTCCGAATTTGAATCTTGCTATGTTAATCAAGAACCTTCTTATTCAATGCTACTATAAGATTCGCTCCATGCGCCAGACTATCAAGGAGATTGAGAAGAACACTGCCTATCCTTGGTTTCTTGGGATAACTTTAACGTGTCTCACTATCAACAATCCAGGAAAATGATGGTAGGAAGGCCTTTTATTTTGGTCTAGTTCAGCTTTACGACCCATTTTTACTTCAAAGGTCGAGATACCAAAAAAGACAAACCTCCAAAAGGACGTTTGTCTTCAATCTAATCTTCTTCTTCCTCTTCAGGAATTTCAGAAACCAATAATTTTAATTTGTTAATACGACCATCCTTAACCTTATCGTTAATTAGGGTCAATTGTTTATCGTTACTATCCACAATGTAAGATTCTTTGACTTCTTGACTCGGAATCGAACCAACTCCTGTTAGATAGAAACCAGCAATAGTGTCAACATCGTCACTTTCTAAGTTTGTATCGAAATAACCATTGAACTCATTGAGAGTCATTGTTCCCTGAACAATATAGGTATTTTCAGCAATTTCACGAACCGATTCAGCTGCAAGATCTGTTTCATCGTCAATTTCACCGACAATTTCTTCTAAAAGATCTTCCAATGTCGCAATACCTGCTAAACCTCCATATTCATCCAAAAGGATAGCCATTTGGTTCTGAGTTGCTCTCAACTGAGTCAACAGGTCATCTACAAAAATAGTCTCTGGAACAAATAATGGCTCTTGCATAATACGACGAATATTGATGTTATCAAAGCCATTCGCAAATGCATCGTTAAGGATTTTCTTAGTATGAATGAGCCCAATAACCTTATCCTTATCCCCGTCATAAACAGGAATGCGGGAATAATTTTCTTGTAAAATAGCTTGGACAATTTCCTTGATATCATCATTGATATCTACCATAAAAGCATCTGTACGAGGTACCATAACCTCTCGCGCCATCATCTCATCAAGAGAGAAAATTCCTTGAAGCATACCAATCTCGTCCGCATCCAGTGAGGCTTCACTATTAGTCAAGATGTATTCAATTTCATCACGCGTCATCTGCTCATCTGCATCATCAAAATTCATTGGGGTGATACGGCTGAGAAGATTAGTTGATGCTGATAGCAACCAAACAAAGGGGCTGACAATCTTGCTTAAAACCAAAATAACTGGTGCTGAAACAACAGCAAGATTTTCCTTGAGATTCATGGCAATCCGTTTGGGATAAAGTTCACCAAAAACAATAGAGATATAAGTCAAGAAGATTAAGGACGCCGCGCTCCCAATAGTACTTGCAAGCCTAGAATCTCCAAACCAACTGGCAATAACTTCCCCTAAAGAATCTGCAAAATTGGCACCAGCCAAGAGATTAATTAAAGTAATCCCTACCTGAATAGTTGATAAAAAGTTATTAGGATTTTCTAAAACTTTCAGCAAACGAATGAATTTCTTATCACCCTCTTCGGCTTTTTGATCAACACGAGATCGATTCAAGGAAACAAGAGCCATCTCACTGGCTGAGAAAAAGGCATTGAGCAGGGTTAAAATAAGTAATAAAATAAATTGTAAAATCAAGGACTGACCGGGGTCTTCCATCAATAGTCTCCTAAAAAGTAAATATAGTGTCTCTATTATAGCATAAAATTTAGCGATAGGCTAAGTATTTCCTACCTAAAACGGCTATAAAACCTTTTATCAAGGCATTTTTAACAAATCCCATCATCAAGAAAGCACTGGATGGATTTAAATTTCAGAAAAGTCATAGAGTTGAGGGTATTTGTGACATTCTGGATTCTTAGGATGGCAGATAGCACGTCCAAAATAAATCATCGCCTGATGAGCCGCTAGCCATTCTTCTTTAGGTAATACCTCCATGACGCGTTTTTCAATGTCAAGTGGTGTAGCTGATTTTTTCACAATATCATGATGTTTACAAATTCTGGTTACATGGGTATCAACCGCAAAGGCTGGTATGCCAAAACCAACACTCATAACCACATTGGCTGTTTTACGTCCTACACCTGACAAACTTTCCAACTCAGATCTCGTTCTGGGTACCTCTCCATCAAACTCTTCCAAGAGCTGTTGCGAGCATTTTTTCAAAAACTTAGCTTTATTACGATAAAGCCCCAGTCGTGAAATGTACTCGGCAATTTCCTCTTCTGTTGCTAAAGCCATATCAGCAGGAGTCGGAAAGGCTTCAAAGAGAGCTGGGGTCACTTTATTGACCGCCGCATCTGTTGTTTGTGCTGACAAGGTCACCGCCACTAGCAACTCAAAGCTGTTACGAAAATTTAGACTAGGCTTGGCATCTGGAAAAAGAGCGATAATCTCTTCAATAACCTTACGTGCTCGTTTTTTTGATAAAACCATAAACATTCCTTTTTGCTTTTTTCTTATTATAGCACGACTGCTGTCTTCAGACACAAAGCAGCTTATTAAAAATGACACTACTATAGTTATCATTTAAATCGTTTTTTCCTTATTGTTGAACCAGATATCATAGATAACAATCTTGACCCGGGAACCTTCGGCGACCGCCATTGAATTTGCCCCTAGCTCCTGAAAATTACTCTATCGATGAGCCCCCGTTACCCTCTTTTGGTTCAGACTTTTTTCACACTAAATCTTCCTTGAGCTTTACTATTGTGGCATGAAGAACACTTCTCAAAAAGTTAACTTTTTGGAAAATAAACCGCTAGAAGAAGACATCTCATTCTTTAACTTTTTGCTCCAGTCAAATAGATCATTTATTGAAAATTAACCAAAAAACTTTAGTCAATCTAGCATGCATCAGCCAAACTCAAATCGTATTTCAACAACTGATTAATCAACTGTTTTTTACTCTTCTTCTCCCTAACTTGAAACAGTTCTTTATAGCCAAGCGGTAGAGTGTCTATCTAGATAGACTGAAGACTGTAAGACACTTCCATAGTATCCAACTTTTTTCAACAGTTGCCAAATGTCGTTAACACTCTTTTCTTTTCAAATAATTATCCTATTTGTAACAGATGTTGTTCCTGATTTGGCTAACTATCAAACAGCTGTCCCATGTAAAGGCAGTCTTTGAAAAGACATCTCTATCCTGCATGAACAATCACTGGCTAATTCCCTATAAAAATTGCTGTCAATCATTAGACCATATGTTCTACTCACAAAGCTTTCGAAAAACTTTACCGGCACTTAAAAATCTCAACAAGACATTAGCTTTCTCAGGGAAACTCTGACTCACAAGGAACTATATCACACACGCTAATCCTATCTTTCAGACTGTCTTTTAAAAACGTTCAAAAAATACACAGACTATATCACAAACACCCTTGAATGTCTCTTATTCTAGCACTAAACTCAAAGCCAACAACAAATCCATCAAAGTTATTAAACACCAAAAAGTTTAGAACCAAGCTATTCCTCTCTTTAATCATGAAAAAAGAGAGAAACAATCTGATTCCCTCTTGTCCCTAGCTACCACCATCTACTAAAAGCTGTTTAGCTACTTCCTTCTTGATTGGAAGGCTTGATCATATATGACTGATGGCTAGAAAAACGATTATTCATTCTTACTCAGATAACTGTAAGGCTGCATAAGGTGTGCGATAACCGATTTGGAGAACCCTGTCATCCTTGATCAGGATAGGACGCTTGATTAACATGCCATCTTTAGATAAAAGTTCCAAAGCCTCATCAACTGTCAAGCTATCAAACTTGTCTTTAAGACCTAATTGCCTATATGAATTTCCTGAAGTGTTAAAAAACTTCTTCAAATCAAGGTCGGAATGCTCCAAAAGTTCCTTAAGTAGACTGACTTGTGGTGGATTAGTTTTAATATCAACCGATTCATAGTCCACCCCAAGCATATCCAGCTCCTTCTTAGCCTTCTTGCAGGTCGTACATTTAGGGTATTCGTAAAAAGTATACATCATTTCTCCAATTCTAAGAGCATCGCCTTGCGCTCAATCCCACCAGCATAGCCCGTCAACCTCCCATCTGCACCTAATACTCGGTGACAAGGCACGATGATGGATAGGGGATTTTTTCCAACGGCAGAGCCAATAGCTTGCGCAGATTTGCAATTAAGATCTGTGGCTAGCTTGCCATAAGTGGTCGTTTGACCGTAGGGAATAGCCGCTAGCGCTGACCAGACCCGATGTTGGAAGGCAGTCCCATGCGGAGCCAGTCTCAATTGATCAGGGTCTGGCTGACGCCCGGCAAAATAGGCATCTAGCCAAAACTTAGCTTCTTGGTGAGGAGCCACTTCCTGATTCAATAGTTGAGATGACTCAAAACCATGCTCATAATAAGCCTGTCCCACAAAATAAAGCCCCAAAAGCGACTCCTCATCAGCTAGAAGACTGATTTGTCCCAAAGGAGACTGATAAAATGTTCTAAATATCATTCATTTATTATATCAAAAATAATAGCAGTATGAATCTGTATTTAGGATACTCTTGAATCAGAAAAACTAATCTACACAGTGACTAAAGCGGTGAACTGCCTAACAGACAACTATATCCACAATCGTTCCATCACCGTCAACAAACCCACGAAGGGGCGACAAGCGCCCTAGGTTACTTGTCAGCAAGATGATCGATCGTATTTCAATCCACGCACCCGCGAAGGGTGCGACTAGCTTTGACCAAGAATATGTAGATGCGTATATAATTTCAATCCACGCACCCGCGAAGGGTGCGACTTTATAAGTTTTTCGGAGTGTACTATGACAATCTATATTTCAATCCACGCACCCGCGAAGGGTGCGACACAAGCGCATCGGAAAATACCTAACCAACGAGTCGATTTCAATCCACGCACCCGCGAAGGGTGCGACGGTTTTTCGTACGACCTAGCTTTCAAATGTGTTATTTCAATCCACGCACCCGCGAAGGGTGCGACCAAGCGCCTGTTGGTGGTGTTGTACCACCAGTAATTTCAATCCACGCACCCGCGAAGGGTGCGACAGACAGTTACGTTTTTATCACTGGAAACAGTTGATATTTCAATCCACGCACCCGCGAAGGGTGCGACATTTGCTAGCAATAAGTTGAGAGATACCCCAAGAATTTCAATCCACGCACCCGCGAAGGGTGCGACATCAAAATCTAGCGCAGTTTGTGGGCTTACTTTTATTTCAATCCACGCACCCGCGAAGGGTGCGACGGTACCAAAATTTAGAGCGTGGGAGCTGGGTGTATATTTCAATCCACGCACCCGCGAAGGGTGCGACATGATTGGAAAAAGCAAGGATGTCATAGATTAACAATTTCAATCCACGCACCCGCGAAGGGTGCGACTTCATCGTAGGTTGACCTGTTTTTTTGCTTAACGATTTCAATCCACGCACCCGCGAAGGGTGCGACGTCGCATGCAATACATCATGTTTGGGACACTAACGATTTCAATCCACGCACCCGCGAAGGGTGCGACGTTGCTCTAGGAAAAGCCAAAGATCATGCAAGGATTTCAATCCACGCACCCGCGAAGGGTGCGACCCTTTCACATCTTGATATTCCTCTTTCCTATCGAGATTTCAATCCACGCACCCGCGAAGGGTGCGACAAAGCAGTCAACAGAGACACACCGATGCTTTTAATTTCAATCCACGCACCCGCGAAGGGTGCGACTTGGCGAAAAAATCGCTAAGTTTGACGATATGATGATTTCAATCCACGCACCCGCGAAGGGTGCGACCCGTTAACATCTATAAACGAATTGTCTCCATCTTTATTTCAATCCACGCACCCGCGAAGGGTGCGACACAAGCATGTTCCAAAACTATTGGAGGCCTTGGATTTCAATCCACGCACCCGCGAAGGGTGCGACCTGCTGCTTAGAGGTGTTGACGACGAATATGTTTATATTTCAATCCACGCACCCGCGAAGGGTGCGACCGCTGATGGATGGTTACGGCGCAGAAGGTGGCAATTTCAATCCACGCACCCGCGAAGGGTGCGACAGGTTATTGCGGTGATTGCCTTGTCGATCGTGTAATTTCAATCCACGCACCCGCGAAGGGTGCGACGTTAATAATGAACGCATTGCAACACTTTTTAAAGATTTCAATCCACGCACCCGCGAAGGGTGCGACAAAACCAATATTAGGTGGTTGGTTTGATTTTGATATTTCAATCCACGCACCCGCGAAGGGTGCGACAGCGCAAGAAGACACTGTTTTGTACTATTTTATCAAATTCAAAAGTCCTTTTTCAAGGCATTTTTATTAAAAATCGCTCACTTCAAGCTGTTTTAGCAACGAACGTATCAGTTTTTACTGAGTAACTCAGGTTCGCACAATTAGTTTTACAAGAGTAGGACTCCTACATCAGGGTCATAACTATCATCTCGACCTATCGTCTCTATTCGATTTTGCCAATTTTTACCCAGCAAATAAAACCGAATACTGTCAGATCCTATGTCTATAATTTCCAGTAATTTTTCCTTAATTTCGACAAATTCAGCTGGAGTAACTGAGCATTCAAATACAGAATTTTGGACGCGCTGCCCATAATCTACGCACAACTTCGCTACATGACGCAGTCGTCTACGCCCTGCAGCCGTGTTAGTATTAACATCATAGGTAACTAAAACCATCATAAATGCCTCCTAGATCAAAAATGGTGGATAACTCTCTAGGTCGCCCCGAATGGCTTTCGCCAATAGCTGAGCTTGAACGTAAGGCAGCAGCATCAGTTTTACTTTTTCCTTAGTAAAAGGATGCACAACTTCTGTGTGCTTACGCTTCTGCCATGCTTCAATGAACGTAGCGCGGCCTCTATCTGTTAGCAGAACACTGCCGTTTTCCTTAATCTCAAAATCTTTCTTACTCAACTGACTACGATTGATAAGCGAAAAGACAAAGCGATCAACAATATAAGCACGAAACTCTTCCACCAGATCTAGCGCAAGACTAGCTCGACCAGGACGGTCCGTATGGAAAAAACCGACGTAGCTATCCAAACCAACAGCTTCCAAAGCAGATTGACATTCATAGGTCAGCATACTATAACCAAAAGATAAGAGAGCATTGACACAGTCTAACGGTGGACGTCGTGAACGTATCTTAAATGAAAAAGTTTCTTTATCAGTCAGGATAAAATCATTAAAAAGTCGGAAGTACTGGCTAGCTGCCTGTCCCTCAATTCCAAGTAACGTCTCCTTATCCGGTGCAGCTTGAATTTGCTCCAATGCCCAAATCAGTTCCGTATTGACTTCTCCAAATAACTGCATATCGATACGGTCTTTGTGGTCACGTTTAAATCGCAGAAGATACTTTCGCGAATTAGATACCTTAGCTAGAATAAAGCGTTTGGCATACTTAAGCGATTCCTCATCGTCAGCTAAGCGGTAGTGTTCCCTTCGTAGCAATACATTGCCGTTGGTCGGTCCGACAAAACGACCACAAAACTGACCTTGTGGGTTGTGAAATGACAGATTAATATTATGTTCCGCGCATAACTTTATCAAAGAAGGTGACGCACCTAGGTAAGAGAAACAAACAATACCGTCAATAATCCGATAGGGGAAACGTTGAACGACCTTTCCCTCCTTCTTGATAACGATATTATCCCGCTCTCGGGTCAAGTAGAAATCTTCCTGTGTCAGATATAAGGTATTCAGTAATTTTTTCATAAACTGTCCTCATCTTTCAAAGCTTGTGCGATATAATGATCAACATTTCGACCTTTCTTGCTTAATCTTGGTAGGCAAATATGTACTAGAGAGCATAGTTGACAATTTTTAAAATACTCTGCCTTGGTCACTTGTTTACCTTCATAATAAGCATGCATTTCCTGTGCTAAATTTAAGACCTCCTGCCTCAAGGTTGGCGTTATCTCTATTTTCTTTTTCTGATTAACCTTATGATAATAGAGATAACCGACATCAATCGTACAATTCAATGTCTCTTCAAGGCAAATCGTCTGCGCCACCAATTGAACAATATCTCGCGTATCCTTTTTAGGCTGTCCGCGTTTATATTCAACAATAATAGGCCGCCATTTTCCACGTCTCCCCTTAAGTTCTACTCCTGCTGCATCTTTGTAAAATTCTACCACATCCAAAATACCGTAAAGTCCCAACTTGGAAGATGCAACGTGCATGGCTCGTGAAATAATCACATCTTTGCGCTTTTCTTTGATATAAGGATTATCAGCTTTTTTATGTAAAACTTGTCCATGTGCTGTGGCCTCATTATCTTCCCACTGTTGATCAATATGAATTAACCCCCACTGACGCTTACAAAACTGAAAATGCTGAATACCTGATAACATCAAATAATCTTCTTCGGCATAGACCATATTACAGTCCTTCTAAAATATCGACTTTCAAACCTTTCGCTTTATATTCTTCTAATTTTTCTTGATTAAGCACAATATCATAATCTTCATAGCTGTTTTTATCTGGATTTACTTTATCAAATTCTAACAAATCAAAGATACGTCCACTTGAAACGTTACCTAACTTGCTAGCATGAGTAAACCAAAAGACCTCACGCACACGCATGGAACCCTCAGGGCGAGCTGAGGAAGCATCATTTTCAAATAGACTTATTAGGGCCTCCTTAAGTACTTCTGCGTCTTCTTGGCTAAAACCTGTTTTTTCAGCAAAATAAGCGTTGATAGAACCTCTAACGACATAAATACCATAGTCGACAAAATGCTTGGTCCCCATGGTGTCAGACGAACGACCACTAGTATTTTTAGATTCCATACCATTGGTGCTACGCGTAATTTGTAGGCTGGAAATCACGATAGGCTCCAGAGATTTAGCCATGCTAATAGAGACTGGTCCACGCACCCCAATAGATTTTTTCAGATAGGTAAAAACTTGTCCAAAGCTACGTACGTCAAGCCACATTTGATTAGCTTTCTCTTCAATCTCATCATTGGATGTTTTGGTTGTAAAATGCTGAGAAAAACGTTTTTCAAGGGATTTGAACTCGTCCTCAATACGATCGTTAGCTTGAACAAAAATAGAATGCCCCATATCTTGCATACGATTACGAATTTTACGTTTAATGGCAACATCACTCATCAGACCATAACCATTAGCATCTGTTCGTGGCATATTCCCTGATAAGGGGTCGCCATTGGCATTTGCCTCACGTACCTCGAGGGTTACCATAAAATCAATTTTATTTTCTAACATCTGCTATTCCTCGCTTTCCATGTTTGCTTTTGATGTATAATAATAATTCTTTTCAGCATAATAGCCAAATATAAACCTGTAGTCTAAGGCGTCCGTGAATTCTTTCGTAGACAGAGCTGGCGTTAGCAATTCAATAACTTCCGCACGCTCTTTATCCAATTTACGCCAAAGACCTGGGCGATTTAACTTCAGAACTTCCTCATAAGGCTTTACCTTATTTTCCAATAGTGCCATCATTTTCGCAGGTTGCCCTGTGTAGGCAGTCCAATAACGCTCCGCATTTGTGATGCGGTCCTGACTACCTTCTAAAGTATAGCGTTGCTTTTCAATCGCATAGCGCTGCTTTTCAATCAACTCATAGATAGCAAGTAAGCGGCCATATAAATAGGAACGATCACTATATTTGTGGTCCAACATAGGGGTAAACTCCTCTCCATTTTGTTTATGCAGGATAGCTAGCGCCACCTGTTGAATCTGATACCAGTGTTTAGGATATCTCTGACGGTGCTTTAGGTTATTTTCTAATTTCTTGACTAGATGACGAGGCACCGAACGACCATCTAACAAAGCCGTGACAAGTTGTTGATATTGGTCACTTCGGAAACTATCATTGTCCAATTCCAAATAACGGTCTCTATCAGTTCCGTAAGCGGCCAAAATCATATCATTCAAACTCGGTGTTTTTATAACAAAGTTATTGCCCTGTTTTCTACTTTCCCAACTGTAATCACTCTGCCATTTTTCTAAATGTTTCAACAATTCTGAAACCTGAAGCTGACGAAAATATTTAAGCGCAATTCGTCCATCATTAGTCTTATTCAAAATGGCTGCGTAATAGGTAGAAGCGTCACTAAACTTCTTCTGACCATGAATAAAGGACTGATTAATATCACGATTGGTTTGCGTAACAGAAAAAGCTGACGCTTCTACCTCATAAACATCCGGCAACATGTTGTCCCAGTTGAAAACATCGCTTTCGGTAGACCTAGTCACATCAAGTTGACTATCATTAGCTACATCGTCACTAAACCAATTGATCATCTGCTGTGTTCCTCCCAGCCAAACATGAGTTTGGTCATTTTCTAGCAAATATTTTGCCATCAGGTGAATCTTCTCAGAAGTCTGATTGCCAACGGTAAAGACATCATCGCGCTCTCTAAAGCGACCTTTGTAGGTTTCGTTATTATTACTAACTGAAATCAATTTAGCATTCCCAATCAAGCCGCGATGTTTGGTTGCAAGAGTTTCTTTTCTTCCACTGATATTGCAGATAATGTTATCTTCCTGATTGCTTTCGACGTAAGAGATAAAATCTTGGTGTAATTCTTGATAGTTAGTGACAGATACTCTCCGATTACCAATAAAATGATCAATATTAAATTCCAGAAAGCACGCCGACAAATCAACGGTCTTTTCCTTATTGTCTGTCTCAGTATAGGTCACTTTCAATCCCTCTCTCGTATAAGATTGGCCATACAAAGATTGACAAATCTGAGACAAAAATTCAGGCTGTAAGATAAATCTTTGGATGAGGTTCAGATACTCTTTGACATGCTCATCGCGACAAGCGGCACGCCAGTTTTCCAATTGATTATGGTAAGCATCGTACTGGTCTTGATTCATTTCAGCCACATAATAGCTGAATTTATCAACCAGAGGGTGTGGAGCAGGATTCTTACCAGAACGTGCCACTGAATGAGATGTGACAGGAAAAATAATCGCTTCTTCTTTCCCTATATAATCTGCTTTGATAAACTTCCCTTCATTATCGAGAACAATTGAAATGATATTTTTTCCATTCGATTTAAGACTGGTATGATAAATTGGCAGTAATATCGTTCCCTTACTAGCATTATCAACCCAATTCTCACTTTCCGCATTTTCATAGGTTTTGAGTAGTGAGGTAAAGAAATCCATCAGTGACCCCCTTTTTCCTTAGCTTCATCAGCTAGGTAACTAGCATATTCCTCATCAACAGACTTGACTTGTCCTGGCGTCTTAAAAGCATAACTGGACAAGGTATTCATGATTTCACAATCTTTTTGCTCCTTAAAACGAACGATGCCATTTTCCATGACTGTCTGAGTAAAATAGGACCGTAGTGGTGTTTTCTTATCAGTTGGATAAGCAAAAGAATGAAACATAATACCAAAATCAATGGTCTGACCATGATAAGAAGAAGTGGCCACATCATACTCTTCTTGGCTAATCTCGTCGACCCGACCATAGCATTCTCGTGTCCCCAAAAAAACATCTCTACGTCCACCTTTTTTTAAAGAACGCGCCATTATAGCTTCATGCTTTTTAGGTAAGCGATCTTTTTCAAGATCGGGACGATTGCTATTCCACGTAAAATGAAACTTAACCAAGTATTCCACGTCACTTAGATAAGAAACATAACTCAGATCCGCTCCGTAGTCAGCAAGCAACGCACGAACCCCATGCAATTCAGTCTGAATCTGATTAATCACTTTGACTTCTGTCACCACATTAACGATAGTTGGTTTATAGTAAACAGCATCAACCACACCTTGAAGCGCCTGACGAGTAGGAATTAAGTACGAACTACGTTCTCCCCCGCCCTTGGTCGCGGGGTTAGTAAAAAGAGCTAATTCTCCTCTCACACGCATGTAAAAATTTCGTGAACGATACAAATTGGATACCTCCTTATTTTGATAGAGAAATCTAGAAAAGACAATGATATCAACGACAAAAAGAATTTTGGAAGAGAATCGTGCTAAATTCTTCTCTTCCGTTCTCTTTTTTTCTCCACTGATGGAGAGCGATAGACTTTCAAAAATGTCGCTGATGCAATAATGATTGCTGGTATTTTATCAATCAGTTTACTCAACAGTTGAAAAAGATGATCGTCGATAAGATCTTACCTCCTCTACATTAATAAAACATGTCGCATAATCTATGTTATTTTTAAACTCTCATTGCTCTTATATGATACACATAACTCACAAAAGGCTACTTGCTAGATTGTTAATATCACATCTTAACTCTTAATCATAATCACCTCTCACCCAATTGAGTAAGGCTTTTGCTGTAACAATAAGAAGCATGATAGAAGCTAGTGACATTCCTATCAGAAACAGGAAAAATTGAATAGGTTACACTAAACTAGACAGAATTTATAAAGTGTTCTACACTAAAGAAAACAGGAGAAACAATATGTCTAGAAAAATACGCCGTCATTTTACGGATGACTTTAAGCAACAAATCGTTGACCTTCACAATGCCGGTATGAAACGTAACGAGATCATCAAAGAATATGATTTAACTCCCTCAACCTTCGACAAATGGGTCAGACAAGCCAAAACAACTGGTTCCTTCAAATCGATTGATAATCTAACAGAGGAACAACGAGAGCTAATAGCCCTTAGAAAGCACAATAAAGAACTCAAAATGCAGCTAGACATCCTAAAGCAAGCGGCAGTGATTATGGCACAAAAAGGCAAATAATCACTGCTAACAAGGATAAATACAGCATTTCAGCCATGTGTCG